>JAVBSA010000457.1:0-2665 GCA_031556915.1 Victivallis sp. | reverse complement strand
GGGATACCGCGTATTGGTGAAGCGGTGCCTGACGTTGCGGGGAATCAGGACTGTCGTTCCCGGCGCGAAAATCTCGGTCGACTTGTCCGCGAATTCCAGCAGGCTCGATCCCGAAATCACGCCCGGCGTTTCGCAGACGGTGGTCAGCACGGTGTAGGGCAAGATCCGCCAGGAGGTGTCGAAGGGAATGTCCACATAGGTGATGTCGGAGGTGACGAGGCGGATGTCCACGGAGTCCAGAGATTGTAGAATTACCTGATCTGACATGTTTTAAACGATCCTGACATTTTCTTTTCAGTCGCGGCATATTCTATTATATACTGAGAAACAGCGAATATCAAACCGGAGGTGCGAAAATGCGGAAATTGCGTTGGGGAGTCATCGGGGCAGGGGGAATCGCCGACCGGCGGACGATTCCGGGCATGATGCTTGCAAAGAACGCCGAACTCGCGGCCGTCATGGAAATCGACCCGGCCCACGCCGAAAAACTGCGGGCGAAATACGGCGCGCCGCACGCTTACGCCTCGGAGGCGGAACTGCTCGCCGACCCGGCGGTCGAGGCGGTTTATATCGCGTCTCCGGTGATCCACCACGCGCGGCAAGCCCGGATGGCGGCCGACGCGGGCAAGCATGTCCTGCTTGAAAAGCCGCTCGCCATGACCTGCCGCGAAGGGGAGGAGCTGCTGGCGTACTGCGAAGCGCGTCAAGTTCGCGTCGGCGCGGGGCTGATGATGCGCTTCGGCAGCCAGGTGCAAAATATGAAGCGGGCGGTAACCGAAGGCAGGATCGGCGACGTCGTCTCCGGCTACTCGCAATTCACGCTGTGGAATCCGGAACGGGCGGGCGATTGGCGGCAGGAGAAGAGCCGCTCGGGCGGCGGCTGCCTGATGGATATGGGCGTCCATTGCCTCGACCTCTTTCTTTATATAAGTGGCATGAAACCCCGGCGGATTGCGGCGCTTCACGGCAATGTCGCGTTTCACTATGACGTGGAAGATGTCTCCACGGTGATCCTCGAGTTGGAGAACGGCGCCGAGTGTGTCGTCCAGACCAATTTCAACATTCCGGATGAGGCGTCGAAGTGGCGGTTGGAACTGTTCGGCACCCGGGGGCGGCTGCTCGGAGAAAACATCATCGGCCAGAACGACGGAGGGAAGGTCAACGCGGTTTTTCTCGCCGGGAACGCCGCTTACGATGCGCGGCAGGACCACGCGGACGATGCCGGGACGGAGCTTGAAGCGGAATTCGGCAACCTTTACACGCGGGAGATCGAGAGTTTTTCCGACTCGATCCTGAATGGGACAGCACTGACCGCTCCCGCTGCCGATGCGCTCCTGGTGCAGAAACTGATTGAACACGCCTATGCGTGCGGGGAACATATTTCAACATTGGAGGAATCGTTATGAATGCATTTGAAATCAGGGACGCGGTCGCCGGAATCCTGAGGGGGACAACTTCGACGGAGAAAGGGAATTCCCTGTTGCCCTCTTTCCTTTTCTCTTTCCGTTACGATGGAAAATTCTTCACCTCGGCGGATTTAACGGCGGAAACGGGAGAGGAGGGCGAGCTGCTTTACCGGATCGACGACCGTCTCCGGCTGCGGCTGCGCGTCGTTCTCTACCGGGATTTCCCGGTGATCGAATATCACCCCTTTTTCGAGAACACCGGGCTGGAACCCTGCGGAATCATCGAGGAGTTCCGTTCGCTGGACTTCCGCGCGCCGCTTCCGCAATACGGTTACGTTTCGACTTCGACCGTGATCGGGCACGCCACCGGGGGCAAACTGAAACTCCGCTACAACCTCGGCTCCTACTGCCTCGCCACCGATTTCGTCGGACAGGAGAAGATGCTGTGGAGCCGCCCGGGAGCGAATGAATTCCTTCTGGAAGCGACCGAAGGGCGCAGTTCCTCCGCCTTTCTTCCCTATTTCGGGCTCGATGTCGACGACAGAATTGGTTTCAATGCCGGAATCGGCTGGAGCGGCGCCTGGAAGGCGGAGTTCCGCATCCCCGTCACAACCCCCGTCCACCCGGAAGGGCGGGAGTATCAGGCGGCGATCTCCATGCGGAAGGCGCGCTTCCGGGTGCTGCCGGGCGAGACGCTGCGGCAGGCGGCGGTGTTTCTCCAATTCCGTTCCGGGCAGAGCGTCCGCGATGCCCAGAATGAGTTCCGGCGCTTTATGCTCGCCCATCACGCCCCGCGCGACAGCCGCGGGGAGCTTTTGAAACCGCCCGTCTCCTTCGTCACCTGGGGCGGATTGCCCACTTCGCAGATGCTCGACCGGCTGGAGAAAATCACCGCTCACCAGCTTCCCTACGAAGTCTTCTGGATCGACGCCGGCTGGAGCGGTTCCGACGGCGACTGCCCCCACTTTCTCGACAAACCGAGCGACTGGCCGCGGCGGGTCGGCAACTGGCGGATCAACCGCACGCCACACCCGGACGGACTCCGCCCGGTCAGCGACCGGGTACGGGCGGCGGGGATGAAATTCCTCGCCTGGTTCGAGCCGGAACGCATCCACAAACTCTCGCAGGGCGCGGTGCTGACGGAACACCCCGAATGGTTGGTCGGGCTCCCGGACTGCGATTCCCTGATGCTCAACATCGGCATCCCGGAGGCGCGGGAATGGATTTCGGAAACCATCCTCCGCATCATTCGCGAGGAA
>JAVBSA010000219.1:0-15249 GCA_031556915.1 Victivallis sp. | reverse complement strand
AATCCCCTGCTGCAAAAAATCATCGATATGAAAACCTCCTCCGTCGAGTTCGCGGCGAAACTGCTGGCGATCGCGGCGGGGGCGGTGGCGGCAAAGAAAGCGATTTCCCTGCTTGGCTCCATGAAAGTCGGCTTTATGGCTCTGGCATATCAGGGCGGGTATCGCACTCCGGCACAACAGGAAGCCGCAGATGAAAAAATCCGCTAAGACAACATGAAGCGCAGTGCGGCGATCCGCGAAGCTGTTACCGCCCGTCGAATCGCGTTGGACAAACAGGAGATTGCCAGCGCCAAAGCCAAAGCGGCCGCCTTGGCGCAGACTGATTTTCAGGGGTTGCGATCGCAAGATGAAAGCAACCGTTACCAATACACGTTGCGCTTCGGGAGTACAGACGGTTATAAACCGGATCCCGCGCTTGCTCAGGCGGAAAATCAATCAACTAAATTAACCAAAGAGCATTCCGATGCCGTGACGAACGCGACGGCCGCCCAGCGCGACTATGATTTATCGCGCAAAAACTCGGTTGCGATCGGCAAGGCGGCAACCGCCGAAATCACTTCCAATACCGTGGCGAATGGCGGAAACACGGCATCAATTCACGCCAATACTGCCGCGGAAACGACCAACACCGCCTCCACTGGCAAGCTGTCCCGGGCAAAAAATATTTGCACCAAGGCAACCAAGGCCATGGGCGAAGCCATTGCCGCCAATCCGTTCGGGGCGGCGATCTTCGCCGTAACCCTGCTGATTACGGGCCTGATGTCGCTTTCGGCGTGGATGGAGAAGGTTTCGCAGGATCGCCTGGAGAACGCCCAGAAAGAAGCGGAGGCGGCCCGGAAAGCCCGCGAAGAGGGCGACAAGCAGCAGGAAAAGCACGAGCAACAGGCTTCCCGGCTGGAAAAGCTGTCTAAAAAGCAAAATCTCTCCAATATGGAATCGAAGGAAGCGTATAATCTGCTCCGCTCGCTCGGTCGGGAATATAAGGGATTCGGCGTGTCCATGGACGGCGTCACCGGCAAATTGGTCGTTCAGGCAGGAGCGTTTGAAAATCTCCGCAAGCAGATGCAGAAAGTGGCGGAGGAGCGCAAGAAAAACGAAGTTGCCGCGATCCGTTCCGAAATGGACGCCGTCAATCGGCGCTACATGGATAAAAACGCCTCGCGCGGTCCGCTCACTTGGATGAGAAACGTCGATCGCTTTTTCATGGGGAAGAGCCCGCTTGACTCCTGGAAGCTCGGCGACGATTCCGGGCTGAACCTGAAGGACTTTTCCGATGAACAGCTCCGGAATATGGCGCAACTGGAAAACTCATCCGCCGAAGCAAAACAGATGATCGCCGACGTTTTGCGGATGCGGAATGAGTTGAAAGATATCGAAGGGAGCGCCGAGGAAACCGAGGTTGACCGGAGACTGAAGGTTCTCAGCGTGGAAAAAGAGATTTCCGAGCAGAAGCGGGCCGCGATGCTTGCCGATGAAAAAGCCGCACTTCTCGCGGACGGGCGGCTTTCCAAGGCTGATGAATTGCGGTTGCTGGAAATGGAGATTGCCCATCAGAAAGAACGCGCGGCCGAGGCGGACAAAACCCTCATCGCCGCAAAGGGGGGCTCAGAAAAACAGGTTGCCGCCGCCGATCAAGCGTCTGCGGAAGCTCACTTGAAGCTCGCGGAACTGGAAACTCAGGCGGAAGAGGCGAACCGGAATCTTGCGCTGGAACTCAAAGAGATCGAACGCGAACGGGTTTTAGCAAAACAGCGGGCGGTTCTCGCGGCGGATGGTGAACTCTCCAAAGCCGACGAACTACTGTTGCTGAAAACTCAGATCTCCCAGCAGGAAGAACGGGTATTGGAACTCCAAAAAGAATCCGCCCGTGTTGCGAATAGCGCCGGAAAGGGCTCCGTGGAACACCGCGCAGCTCTCCGGGATGAAGAGCAGGCCCGCGCCCGGCAATATGAGTTGCAGCGCGAGCAGAAGCAAGCGCAAATCAGTCACGCCAAAGAACAGCGGGAGCTGAAGCAGCAATTGGAACTCAATCAAAAGATCATTGCTCTCCGGGCGGATGGGGAATATTCCGTCGCCGATCAGATCGAGGTGCAGAAACTCAAGCTCGAACAGATGGGAAAAAACATCGAAGACACGGCACGGCGGCTCAAAGAGGCCAAGACCGATGATGAAAAGCTGAAGCTACAGGTACAGCTTTCGGAAGAGAAAATCGCAAAGCTCTCCGCCGAAGCGAACCTGAAAACCCTGCAGGACGGCAACAAGAAGGCGGTCGGCTCCTTTTCGACCGCGTTGCTCAACGCGATGATCGGCGCCAATTCCCCGCAGCAGGAAACCGCCCAGAATACCAAGGATATGAAATACGAGTTGCGGCGGATGCGTAGCGACGGCGTCAACGTCAAGGAGAAATATAAATCATGATCACTGTCATCATCACCGAAGAAGGCCCCGTCGCCATCAAGGCGGACGGCGCACTGAAGGAATATGAAGTCCTCTGCGTCGTGCATGGCGCAACGACACGGGAAGAAGCGTTCGCGGCAGTCAAAAACCAAGTGCCCGAAAAAATCAACGGCCTCGAATACGACGGCTGCCGGTTTGAGAAGTTTTCCAAAGAATCGATGGAAATCTCCGCCACCTATGTCGAATCGGAGGACGATGACGAATTGGGAACCGACCCCAGCGGTAGCTCAAGCAATAATCAGGTATCGTTTGACCTCTCCGCCGGTTCCGAGCGAGTCATGCGGGGAAAAGAAAAGCCCGTCACAAGCAAAGGCGCCCCGGAGGCCGGCGGCTTGATCGGCTGGAATGGGAAACATGGTTCAGCAGCCGATTTCGCCGGGGTGGAAGTCGTCTCCGGCGTCATGCGGATCAGTTATCAAAAACGGTGGTCGCCGGCACAGTTGAATGCGGCCTATATCCGAGTCCTGGCGGAGGCGTTCGGATCGGTAAATTCGAAACCGTTTAATGGATGGAAGGCGGGCGAGGCCCTCTTTATTGGCGCCAGTTATTCGGGCAATGCGTCCGGCAGCAAGAAAGTCACCGTCACCTACAATTTCGGAATCCGCATTAACGAAGGTAAAAAAGTTGAGGTTAATGGGGTTAAGGTGGATCACGAAAAAGAAGGATGGGAATATGTGTGGGCGATCGCAGAGACAAAAGCAGAAAAGGGAAAGCTGCCGGCGGTCGTCGTGTCGGGCGTTTACATTGAAAAATTGTACAGTAAAGTTGATTTTGGGAGGCTGAAGATCTGATATGGCGTATCACAACAAAGTAAATGCCGGGGAAGACGTAACCCATTCCGCACAACGGGAAAACGATGTATCGAACCTCCTGAACCAGTTCCCGAATCAGGGCGCGGGTAACCTTCGGGGAATACAACCGGGGCAATTTCACATCACTGTGTGGAATAATTCGCAAGAGACAAGTCCACTCGGCGGAGCGGTCACCATCGATCAGGATGAGGAGGTGATTGATGGCACGGTGATTCTGCCGGCGAAACCGGCCGAGGATGTCGATACCCTATACGGCGTCACTGCCGAGGTGTTGACTCCCGGGAAAATCGGGGACGTGATTTTATTGGGTATTGTCGAGGTGGCGCTTGCCGGCTCGATCGGTGAGGATGATAAATACGTCGAACCGGTTTCGAGCGGAACTGGCTATTTTCGCGGCGCTTCAGCCGGGCGGGCTCAGGTTCTCCACGCCACCGCCGACAAAGCGCTGGTCTTGCTCGGCGGCTCCAGCACCAAATACACCGGGTCATTTGCCGTGACTCAAAAAGAGGGGAAGCTTTACGTCTCCGGCGGCTATCTCAACCGGAACGGCGAATTCTTTTTCGTGGACGAAATGCAGGAGATCGAGCCCGAGACGGGAACATTGTGTCTCTGCTCCACCATCGAGGCGGACGACGGCGAATGGACGGAGCCGGAGTACAAAATCACCGAACCGGCTGCTGACGCTTATCCCATCGCCGAAATCGGCCTCGAGTCCCGTCAAGAAAACGGAAAAGATAAAATACTGATCCACATCCGCCAGTTGCCGGTTTCCGTCGCGATCATCATGTTGGCGAATCCCTGTCCTTACATCGACATGGTGGACTGATATGAGCGAATTTTACCGTGACGAACGCGACGGCGAATTTGTCTGGCCGCCATTGAAATGGTGGGAGAAGGGAGGCCCCGGCGGCGATTGGCGATATGGCTGGCTCGACGGCGACGACGGCGGTGGTGGTCCCACGTTACCCGAATCTCCGGATAAGCCGCCCCTGAGCCTGCCCTACCTGAGGACTGCAAAAAAACGTCATTTTCTGCTGCGGGGGAAGGATGGCCGGTTGCTCACTGGTTCCCTGCCGTGCGCCCCTCCCCCGGCGGTGCTGTTTTATGTAACAGGCGAAGACGCCCACAAGCATGCCGATTGCATATTGGTCCGAATTACAGATCCAATCAAAATACTCATGGGTTACCGCCGTGCGCCGGCCGCGGCAGCGGAACAAGGGGTGGTAGCAGCCGGCTGGTTCGGCAGACTTTGCCCCGGACAGTTTACGCTTTCCGCAAAATGGCAGGCGGGACACTACGAATACGCAAAATATAGCCGAATGGGGTTTCGTGTTTTTGGAGTATCGCTCGGCAGTCGCGTCATGCCGCTGAAATCCTGGATTGACGTTGCCGTCATCGAAATTACGGAGGACGGCGCCATCTGGGTAAATGGCATCAAAGGCAGTAAACGCGGAAACGAATCATTTTATCGATAGGAGCTTATTATGCAGACAATTGAGCGTATCCTGATGGTCGACGGCAGCGTCGGTCAATGGACGGACGCCTATGGTAAAGACCTCTCCGCGCCGGAATTCACCATCGGGATCCGGGCGCGGCTGCGCATCGACCTCCGACAGACCGCGATCGACGACGAGACCGGGTTCCTGCTGCCGCTCGATATCGAAAACGTGCGCAGCGACAGTTTCTACATCGCGCTCGACAGCGATTTTCTGATGGCAACCGATCCCAAGCTCCTGAAGCTGAGCGGAATTTCCGTTTTCTCGGATGGAGACCGCACGATCTTCGAAGCCGAAATCCCAAATACTGCCGTTCCCGGCCTGGTGACGGCGGCGGACGGTAAGAAGACAGTGCCGATGAATGGCGAAATGGGCGGATTCTCCGCCGGGAACGACCCGGCTACAGCCGATTACGCCATCCAGTTTTCCCTGTCGGTTCGGGGGCGCGTATGGATGGGCGGCGCGATACCGGCCGATGTGCAAAACGATCCGGAATATTACACTGCCGCCGAAGTCCGGGCACTGATCGAATCCCACTTCCGCCCGGAAAAGGGCGATGACGGCGCACCTGGAGCTCCCGGCAAATCCGCCTACGAAATAGCGGTCGCCGGCGGCTATGCCGGAACCGAAGCCCAATGGCTGGAATCCCTCGGCGGAATCCCCGGAAAATCTGCTTACGAGGTGGCGAAAGCCGGCGGCTATGCCGGAACCGAAGCCCAATGGCTGGAATCCCTTCGGGGGGCAACGGGGAAAAACGCCTATGAATTGGCGTGCGGGAACGGCTACAAGGGCACGCTTGCCGAATGGATCGCGTCCCTCAAGGGCGAACGCGGCGACGATATGCATTTCGACGCCACCGGCGAACTTGCCGAGCGTGCCGCCTACGACGGGGAACGCGCCGGCTTTACATTCGCCGCGGCGATCGCCTATCAGGATGAGCATAAAACGGAGCTCTACATCTACGTCAAGCGCTCCGACGAATGGAATGACTGGTGCACCCCTGTTGTCATCACCTATTTCGCCCGCAACGGCAAAGACGGCGATAACGTCGCACTGATTCCCCCGCTGGAATTCAAACGCGACGCCGTCACCAAAACATGTTTGTCTTTCAGCCTTGGCGATTTTCCTGCGGCGACCATTGCGGCTATTTTTATCGATCAGGCAGACGGGGCATTGAGGTTGCCTTACGATTCGGCACGTGGCATTCAAAAAATCATACAAGCCGAAGACGGCACCGTATATGTCTATTTCGGAACGATGGTTCCCGAATTCGAAACCGGCCGCATCTATTTCGCGCAGGGGGCGTCCGGGCTGACGCAATACCAGTGGTATCTTAAAAACGGCGGCACGATGACCTTTGAAGAGTGGGTTGCCGCCGCTTCCCTGATTGCCCCGGCGCCCAAAGACGGCAATCTCTATGGCATGCAGGATGGCGAATGGACGGAAATCTCCGGCGGCACGGGAACCGGCGGCGGCACCTTCGATCAAGCGGGAACCTTCGCCGAGCGCCACGTGTACGACGATGCGGCGCAAGGTTTCAAATTTTTCGCCACCGACATCCTGACCGATTCGACTGGACGCGAGTACCAGGCCATCTATCAAAAATGCTCTTCGGCTTTCGCCGATTGGTCGGATGCAATCCGCTTTTACGCGATCACGGGAAAAGACGGCAAGAATGGCAGGAATGGCAAGGACAGCGAATTGCTGGCGCTGATTCCGGACTACGAATTCGAAGCGTCCGACATCGTCGGCAACGCCCTCAAGATCGACGGAATCAAGCCAATTGCCGCCGTTGAACTCTACGACGAAGACGGCAACGGCCTCAACATCGACCGGAGCGACAAGAGCCGCGACGCCCTGATGATCCGCACCTGTTACGCCGAGAATCATACTATCGTCTACCTCGGCGGCGACCTCGACGTTTCACGCGGCGGCCGGGTCAGGTTTGCGCAAGGCATGAACGGCCTGACCCCCTACGGCGAATACGTCCAATCGGGCGGTACTCTGACCTATGACGAATGGCTGCAGATGTCGGGCCATATCCACACCAATAAGTCGCTGATTGACCTTTTTTCGCGGAATGACGACGGCAAGCTCTGTTTTGACGGCGTTCCAATTTGCACGTGCAATGGCTCCGGCAATCCAACGGACCCGGATGACCCCGATCCGGTTTACGACGGCACGATGTACTACGGTTATATCCCCTCTTCGACGCTCGGCAGTGCGGTCAAAATGACCGAGATCACCACCGCCATGGTATCGGTCTCGACCGTCATCCATACCGACCTCGCCAAGCTCGACAAGGTCAGCATCGGCGTGGTTCCGGCGGGCTCGATGGTGGTGATTCTGTTGCCGCTGGCATCCACACTGACGGCAACCAAGTTCGACGGCATCGCGGAGCAGGTTCCATTTGCCGAAAATAACGGCATGCCCGGCACCGGCGCAAACGGAATCGAAATCGCCATCAACGGACAAGTCTATCGGGCATACGGCGAGTTCAAGCTGATTGACGCCGAATTATTTATTTACATCAATTAAGGAGCCAGATTATGAGTGACCGCATTGAAATTGCAAAACCGCTGATTCCGGGCACCGCCGACACGCCGATGGACGCGCGGAGCCGGGTCGATTCCGTGGCGGATATCGCCAATCCGTACCGGGGCGGACTGTTTTTCTCCGGCGGCAAAACTTACCGGATCAATACGCTGAAAAGCAAGCAGATCGGCAGCATCAGCGTGCCGAACGCCGCTGTCGACGAATATGTGGAAATGGCGACCGTCAAAGACGTGGAAAATCACCATCACGACGGGGTCTACGCGCCGCTCGAAGGCGGAAAAATCCCGGCGACGTACCTGAATATCTCAAGCACGAAGCGGGTGGTGGCCACTTATTCCGCCCTCCTCGCTTTGCCCGGCATGTATCCGCTCCAGGAGGGGGATCGGGCTTACGTCATCGACGCGGCCGGCGGCGGCATCTCCGGCGGAGCCGAATACATCTGGACGGGTTACTCTTGGGTGCTGGTTTCAGCAAGCAACACCGTAACCGTGGCCGTTTCCTGGGGCAATCTGCAAAACGTGCCGGAGACGTTTCCGCCGTCCACCCACGCCCACGACAACCATTTGACCACGCAAGAGGCGGCGCTGGTCTATCTTACGGTGGAGGCCTCCACCAATCTCGATTACGCGCCCACCGGCCACAAACACGCCGGGGAATATGCTCCGCTCGTGGGCGGGAAAGTCCCGGCACAGTGCCTCGATGTGTCGGCGACGACGCAAGTGGTCACCTCCATCGCCGAGCGCGACGTCATCGAATCGCCTCAAACCGGCGACCGGGTCTATGTCCTCGACCCCGCCGGAGACACCGAATACATCTGGACGGGAACAGAGTGGAAGCCCGTCTCCACAGGCGCCATCAGCGTCATTATGTCCTGGGGCAACTTGCAGGATGTGCCGGATACCTTTCCGCCCGCCGCTCACGATCACGACGGAAAATATGTCCCGCTTGTGGCGGGCAAAATCCCATCAGAACTTATCCCCACACCCGCCGGAAAAATCGCTTTCGGGCGCGCCGCCGTCACGGTCGAAGACTCCGGCGCGGCGATGGTAACCGTCGCCGGAACCACCAATATCGTCGGCGTGGAGGATGAGGGCGGCACTCAATGGGCGCTGCCCTCGAAAGCGATCACCCGGACCGCGACGGCGAGCAAGATGGATATCTCCTCGATCCTCGCCGACCGTGGACTCACCGCCGCAACCCTGCCCGGCCCCTGGTACGCGCTCCTCGCCTCCGGCGGCGGTTCGAGCGGCAGCGGTAGCGAAGGCGGCGGCGAAGGCGAAGGCTCCTTTGAAAATTATTACACCAAGGCGCAGATCAACGAGCTCCTCGGCATTTCGCGCCCCGCTGCTCCGATTGCGGAGGGGCTGGTCGCCTATTATCCGCTCAAAGAAAACGCAAACGACTACTCCGATCACCACCACCACGGCAGTGTGACGGGCAATGTGACGTTTGCGGACAAAGCCGTCTTCGAGGACTATTTTCAGTGCATCGATTTCCCCGACGAGATGCTTCCGTTGGATGCGTTTTCCTTTTGTTTCCGGGCATGTTCCCACTCCACTAACAGCCCGATGGGCTTCGCATTTCAGATCGGATACGGCCCTTCGCCCCAACGCCTGTACGTCGGGGTGCAGGACACCTGGGACACCATCGGAATGGGTACGTGGGAGGATGACAAGATCGTCCCGCCGCCCATGGCGATGGTGATGGAGCGCCATTATGCGGTCACCTATGACGGGGAGACTTACCGGTACTACATTTCCGGCCAGCTCATCGACGCAAGGGAGATCCAGGTGAGCCTCGGTTCCGGGCGACGGATGGGCAACCGCTTCGGCGCCGCCGCCCACGAATATCAATGGCGCGGCACGATCCGGGAGCTGGTGACTTACAGCCGACCGCTCACCGCCGATGAAATTCAGCGAATCGCAACGGGGGCATGATCCAAGTAACCGGCAAACAAGGAGATTTTTATGTTTTGGACACAACTAAAAACCACGGCGCAAATGCTTGTTTCGACCATTCGAAAGGGCTATTTAGCCGTCTGGTTTGAGCGGACAAACGACGGCACTATCGTGCAAAAGTACAAAGACGACGCGGGCGTGATCGGCACCATTTCGGGCGGTTCGACCGGCGACGGCGTCACCATCGTCGACGGCGTCTGGTACATTGACGGAGTATCCACCGGGGTCACCGCCGCCGGAAAAAAGGGGGACAAGGGAGACCCGGGAACCACAGGCTACGTCACCACCGTAATCTCTGCCGACCAGCCGCAGAATCCCGTCGACGGAACCATCTGGATCAAACCGTAAGAGGCAACAATGAGCGTATCGATTATGCATGGAAATGCGGCGTACCCCCTCGCGGGCGCGAAAATCTATCGCGGCGGAGTGTGGCGCGACATCAAACCGACCGACGAAATCGCCGCGAACAAAAAACTGTACGTTGTCGGCGGGAACAACGTGCTTTGCAGTCGTGGATACTACAACGAATACGGCCAGTTGGGAACTGGCGATTACAACGAACACTATAACTGGACAACTAACCGCGATCCGTCCGCCATCGGTTATGAGCGCATGGAGATCGTGAATCTGTTTAACTGCACCAAAGTCGCAACTGACGGCTTACACTATTCGGTTGCGATCGCGGGCGGCAAACTGTACGGCTGGGGGTCGATGCATCCGGATGAAAAAATCAACACGCCGACCCTTTTATCCGACATGACCGGCTGGACCGACGTCTGTGTTTGCTGGTGGCAATACTTCACCGGCGGCGTCAAAAATGGATACGCCGAATTTCAATGCCTTACTTACGGCTTGGGGATTTGCAACGGCGAACTGTACGGCTGGGGATACAGGGCGCTGGATGGCACTTATACGGAGCCATATGACTATTACCCCGTTCCGGTAAAAGTATCCGAGGAAACCGGATGGAGCGCCATCGGCGCCGTGCTCGGCGTCTGCAACGGCAAGCTCTATGAGCTTTCTCGGCGTGCGCCGCTGACGGTGACCAGGGTGGGAGCATTGGCCGATTGGAGTTGGGTAAGCGATCAATGGTGGTTTGCGATCAGAGGCGGGCAATTGTACACCATCAACCACGACGATACGGTAACGCAAATCGGCACATCGACCGGCTGGACAATGGCGGACAGTCTTCCCGGCCAAAAGGGATTCGGCATCTGCAACGGCGATTTGATGCTTTGGAACATCAGCTCACAAACGATTCCCGCCCCGGTCGCCGTTCCCAGCGCCGTAAAATTTAAAAAAGTTGTTCCTAAAGGATCTGCTTCCGCCTATCTCCTTGGCACGGATGACAAACTTTATCATCTTGCAAACAACTGGGACGGCGAACCCGAAGTGTACGCAAACCACGACGGCCACGAATGGCTCGATATCGCAGCGGCCAGTTATTTGTATTATTTGGCAATCCGGACATCATAAAGGGCAGTACAATGTATACCGACACGGAAATCCTCGCAAAAATCAACCTCGCCCGCGCCGCCGGGCTTGATGGTTGGGAGCGGCTGCTCGATCCCCGCGCCCGGACGTGTTGCAACGGAATCGGCGCGGCGTGGATGCCTGCCGGCGTCCGGGCGACCGTCACCGCGTTCAACCCCGCATTGGAAATCGTTGCCGACATTCACGACATAGACTATGAGATCGGCGGAACCGAGGCCGACCGCCGCGCCGCCGACCAGCGATTCCTTGAAAACGGAATCAAAATGGCAAAATATAAATATGCCTGGTACGATCCCCGGCGTTATCTGGTCATCAAACAGGCGAAAAAGTTTTACGCAATTCTCCGTTTATTCGGTCACGCGGCCTACAACTACCGGAGGACGGACGTATGACGATTACGGAGATTCTGGCGATCATCGCAATCGCGGTAACGGTTCTGGTCGCGGTTTTCGGTTTCATCTTCGGGGCGCTGTGGGGGCATCACCGGGAGATCGCCAACAAGGTAAGTCACGCCCAATGCCACGATAAGCGGGAGGGGTGCCCCTGCGTAAAAGAGATCAAAGACATCAAAAAAACACTGAAACAGAAATAGGAGAATGTCATGTTCACAAAATTTTTCCTTTCCCTTTTGAGCCTACTCACGCTCATTCCGTTGACGGGGTGCCTCGCCCCCACGCAAAGCACGATCACCGAGTATCGGGATGATGGTACGGTTGAGCGGGTTACCGTCACCTCCGAATCGGTTGTCAAAACCGTGACGGAGAGCACCAAGCTCAAAACGGTGGTCGCTTGGAACAACTCCTGGCTGATCGGCGCGATCATCGTGCCGCCCGCCAGTTCGGCGGAGAATCCGGCCGGAGCCGTGAAGTTCCTCGCCGGTAAAAACGACGAGGGAGCCGCAACGCTCAGCGACAAACACGACGCCAAGCACCTCCCCGAAATCATCCGCAGCGCCCGTGCCGGCGAGCTAAAAGCTTCCACGAACGGCATCGGCAGCACCTCCGCCGCCGAATAAAAGATTCAGCAAAATCACAATAACGGTTTGGGGTAAAACTCCGAACCGTTATTTCTTTTTTGCGCGAAATAATGATTATTTTATCATTATTATTTGACAATTGTTAATTTATCATTATATTGTAAAGCATGGAGGTGAGATATGAAATATGATGTGACTTATTCTTGCGGACATGTTGGCAGAATCGATCTGATCGGGAAACAGAAGGACCGGGACTGGAAGTTGAAATATACTCAAGAACAACCTTGTTCCGAATGCCGCGCCAAGAAATTGCTCGAACAGGGCAAAGAGGCGCAGCGGGTCAATGTGGAAGAAGAAGGCATGCGCCCGTTGACCGGGTCGGAAAAGCAAGTGAACTGGGCCGAGCAGATCCGCCGTGATTTTTGCATCATGGCAGATACGGCGTTTCATGAAGTCGCAGATCCGGAAATTAAAAATCTTATCTTGCTCACCAAATCCCAATTCATGGAACACGGGAACGCCTCTTACTGGATCGATGAACGCGACATGCTGAAATCCCACTTCTGCAGCGCCTTGGATAAAAATTACGAAAAACGCAATGAACTTGCGGTTGCCGAAGTTGTCGCTGCCGAACGGGCGGAAATTGAAACATTCCGGCCGACCGGCAACGCGGTATCCGAATCCGTTGTGACGCTGACAAATGTCGATGGGATTGTAAAAATCAAATCCGGACATAAAATAGAAGAACTTCGCCTGGTGATGCGGGCGAGGAATTTTTCTTTTAAAACCGAATGCTGGCAAAAGCGCATTTCCGTAACGGACGGCAACGCCGACAATTATATTGCCTTTATCGCAAATGAGTTGTTGGCGGTCGGACTGGTAATCCGGATTGAGTGCGATTCCGCCGCCGAACTTCTCAAAGCGAAGCTGTTTTCTACGCCGCCCACAAAAATGGTGGTGAGGCAGGAATCTCAATTCGGCTTTTGGTTTGACCGTGATGCCGGCGACTATTATCATGCGATTCGGAATTTGCCGAACGCAAAATGGAAAGACGGGAAAGGATGGGTCAATAGTGAGCATTTTGAATCGGTGATCGATTTCGCCGCCGAACATGGATTTGCCTTTTCCGCCGGCGCACTGGAATTGCTGGCGAAGGTGAAGGCGGAACGCCAGAAGCAAACCGAAATTACTCCGGAACATTTTGCGGTTTCCCCAAAGATGCTTGTCAGCGGCAAGCCAGCCGCAATTCCGGTTCCCGAAGTGTCGGTGTGCGAAGAACTGCTGGATAAGGAATGACATGAAGGCGTTTGAAGTCAAAACCGAACTTCTCAAACACCAACGCGCGGCGGTTGAAAAACTGCTGCCGCTGCGTGTCGGTGCACTTTTTATGGAGATGGGAACCGGCAAGAGCAGAACCGCGATTGAATTCGCCCTGCATCGCCGTGATAAGATTTCCAAGTTCGTGTGGTTTTGCCCGGTATCACTCAAATTGACCGTGTGGCAGGAGATCCGCAAGCATACCGATGCCGAGGATGTTTTCATGTTTGACGATAAGGTAAACGGTAGGAATATTCCGGCCGCCTCATGGTATATCGTCGGCATTGAATCGGTATCCGGCAGCAACCGTGTTGCAGTCGCCGTGGAGAAGCTGATCGATACCCGGACGATGGCAGTTGTTGACGAATCGAGTTACATCAAGGGAATAGACGCCAAGCGGACGTATCGGATCAGCAAATTTTGCGAACGCGCCAAATACCGCATGATCCTGACCGGTACCCCGATGAGCCAAGGGGTGGTTGATCTTTACACACAATTCCGGTTCCTGTCGCCGAAGATCCTCGGTTATACGTCTTTTTATACCTTCGCCCGAAATCACCTCGAATATTCCGACATATACCCGGGTGTGATTGTGAGAAGCCACAATATCCCGGTAATCTCGGCCAAGATCGCGCCTTACACATATCAAGTTGAAAAAGCGTCATGCATGGATCTGCCGGAAAAGCTTTACGATTCCCACTACGTCTACATGAGCGGAGAGCAAACCAAACTCTACGAAGAGACGAAGGAATATTTCCTTGAAAAGATTGCCGAACGGCGCGAAGGAACCGCCGGAATGTTAATCTTTTCGCTTTTTACGGCCCTGCAGGAAATCTCCTGCGGATTCCTGCGCCGCTGGAACCGTCAGCGGCGCGATTACGATTTCTTCGAGGTTCCCCATTCCCGGATAGATGCGCTCGACTACCTGGTGCGCGATCAGGACTCCAAGACGATTATCTGGGCCAAATATCACTATGACATCACCGGAATTGCCAAATATCTGACCGGCAGGTTCGGCGCCGATTCGGTTGCGATGTTCCATGGTAAGATCAGCGCCGCCAAGCGGGCGGAATCAGTGGAGCGCTTTCGGGCGGATGCGCGGTTCTTCCTCGCCACTCCGCAATGCGGCGGCCACGGCCTGACGTTGAACGAAGCGGAATCTGTGATATTTTATAATAACGGATTCAAGTACGCCGAGCGCCTCCAGGCGGAAGACCGGAGCCACCGTTACGGCCAGGCCAAAACAGTCACCTACACCGACATCTGGGTGAGGTGCGGAATCGAGGAGCGCATATCGGATGCATTGGCTTCAAAGGGAAACGCCGTCGAAGAATTTAAGAGGGAAATCGACCGGATCAAAGACGATCCGGCGGCAATCAGGGAGCTTGTGAAAAAACTATGATTTATTGCGGACTGACCGCCGCCGAAAAGCAGCAGCGCGTAGCGTCTGCCTGTGCCACGGCGCGAAAGTGTTATGTCTTCTACGGCTTGAAGGAGCCGCTGAAGTTTCAGGTGGATATTCCGATTGAATATTTTCCGTGGTCGGAAGTAATCATGTACCGCAGTTTTTACCGGCTGTTGGAAGAAATCGACAAGGAATCCGTCATCGTGGTGGATGAAATGATGCGGACGCAGAACCGCAGTGAACTGACCTACAACTGCATGCATCACTATCTGAACCAATGCGGAACAAAGTTGATCTTCGAATATTTCCCGATCATCGAGGACCGGGAAAATTTCATGATTCTGGCCGACTTCGAAGACAAGCACCGTTGGCACGGGAAGCATTATTCGCTGGGTGTAACCGCAGAGCTTTCGGTGGAATTCACGGATCGCAGTTTTGCGATTGACGCGGTTCCGGTGGATATCCCCGAAACCGACCGCAAAAAGTACGCCGCCGAAAAAGAGAAAGCCTTTTCGGGAGAGATCAAAGACCCTGAATCGCTTCCCCGAAAGATGGCTCTTGTTGCCGGGAATTTAAAGAAAACGGCAATTGACAAGGCGCAAACCTACGTTGCGCGGAATAGCCGGTTCGCGCTCTCCAATGTGTTCACTTACGCCGCCGCTCCGACCGGATGCATCATGATCGATCCGGCCAAGAATACGATTGAGTTGCTGGATTACCTGAAACGTACCGGAACAAAAGATTTGTCGTTTTTAAGCACCGGCCTGCCGGTCGATGA
>JAVBSA010000203.1:0-4919 GCA_031556915.1 Victivallis sp. | reverse complement strand
CACGGTCGAATCCGCGACTTCACGGTCGAGAATGCGGCACCCGGCCGCCTCGGCGAGACCGTCGAGAATGGTGTCGTCGAGCGAGAGATAGAGCGTCGCCCCCTCGCGTACATTGTCGAGCAGCTTGTGCCACGCCCCGGTGGTCAGGCCCGCCCGACGGTTGGCGGAGGGCAGAAAGTAGCACTGCGCCGGTTCCAGCTCCTGCGCCGGATGGCGGAAGCGGAGGTTGATCTTCGCCTGGCGGGTGAGAAGATAGGCGCCGTAAGCCCCCTCAAGGTCGTTGACGATGCAGACCGCGTCCGCCTTCCGTTCCGGGAGCGCTTCGAAGGGGAGGGCGGTGATAAAATTACGGAAACTGCGCATCGTTTCCGCGATCGGGTGCGGCTGATGGTCCTCTGTGAAGAGCCCGTGTTCCAGCCCCATGAAGGGCCAGTCGTAGGGAGCCGCGTCGATGCGGGTCTGGTCGAAGGCGCACCACCAGAGAAGCGCGCGCCCGTTCTCCTGATAGAGGTTCCAGAGGATGTTGCGGACTCCGTCGGCGAGTTCCCGGCCGGAACTGGTCATCGGCCGCCAGGTGCCGGTCTCCTCGATGAAGGCGGGGAGGCCGCCGATGTCGGCGAGCAATCGGACTTCCAGCGCGGCGTGGTGGAGATTGCGGAAACTGCGGAACGGTTCGCGCCCGAACGCCGGATTCCATAAACTGTAAGGGTGCCCCGCCAGGTAATCGCTCAACTCCGCCTGGTCGCGGATCAGCCAGTGGCTTTTGGGGCTGTCTTCGAGACCCGTGACGCTGATGCCGATGACGGGCCGGGTGGAGTCGGCCGCGCGGATCGCCCCATGGATCATCGCGGTCCAGCTCCAGGCGGCGGCCGGCTCGGTCGCGGTGGAGAGGAAGTTGGTTTCATTGCCCGATTCCCAGGCGATGATGGCGGGGTGATCCTTCAGCGTCTCCACGAAACAGCGGATGAATTTCATCTCGTATTTCAGCGCGAGCGGGTGCGTGTAGAGGTCCAGCCCCTCCAGCGCGGGCGGCACGAAAAGCCGGGCGGTCATATGGCCGGTGAGCAGGGGAACAATCAGTTTGATTCCGTTGGCGCGGGCGATGTCGCAGAGTTCGCGGAAGCGTTCCAGCATGGTTTCATCCATTCCGCACTGTCCGGCGAAGGTGTTCGGCAACATGGTTTCGCCCATCCGCACTTCGACGGGTTTGCCGCCGGGCGAGCCGTCGGCGAGGCGCAGAAGCTTGATCGGCTGGAAATCCGGCCAGAGCGGGAAACAGCGCACGATTTCGACGCCGTAGCGGCGCATGGTTTCAAAATCGCGCCGGATCGCCTCCGGCTCCCAGCGGCTCCACATTTCCGTGGCGGCGTGGCTGGCCCAATAATTGACCCCAATGGCGAAACGTCCGGACTCCATATCGATTTCTCCTTGCCTTTTTATAGATTACGCCTATATTATAGCATCGATTCTTTCGGCTGAGAATAGACGGAAGGTGCATTTTTTTATGGAAAAAGGACATTGCAATGCTGTCGATCCGTTTTGCCCTGGCAGACTCGGTTGCGGAAGGACATTTCCGGAGCCACGTGCCGGTCTTCTGCGGCATTCAGTACAACCATTCCGGCGACCTGAAACTCCGGATCGGGGAGGAGCGCTATGACCTCTCCGGCGCGTGGGCGTTTCTGACCTGCCCCGGAACGCATTTCGAATATGAACTCTGCGGCGACGAACCGCATTGTTTCCGTTTCATCTGCATGGAGCCGGAATCGTTGGCGCCCTATATCGAAGCGGGGCTTTTCACCGCCCCTTCGCCCCCGGTCAGGATCATCCACCCGGAACGCTTTTCCGGGAGCGTGGATGAAGTGATCTCGCTGGTGCGCTCCGGCTCCCCCGACCGCCTTCTCCGGGCCGCCTGGCGGGTCGAGGACCTGCTGCTTCAGCTTCGCGAACAGCAGGCCGCCGTCTCCGTCTCCCCGCTCGGGGCCGAGCTCGAAAAGCTGGCGGAAACGATGGAACGCCATCCGGAAAAGCAGTACGATTTCGAGAAGGAGGCGCGGAAATACTCCGTCACGCTCCGCCATTTCCGCCGGGTGTTCAAGGAGTGCCGCGGCCTGCCGCCGAACCGCTTCCTCATCCAGTGCCGGTTGAACAAAGCGGGGCGTCTTCTCATCCACACCCGGGAACCGGTCGGCGTGATCGGCTCGCGGGTGGGGATCGACAGCGAATTTTATTTCTCCGCCCTGTTCAAGCAGCGTTTCCGCCTCTCGCCCAGCGCCTACCGCAAAGAGTTTTCACGCTGACGCCGAACGGACAAAACGGACAAAACGGACGTAACGGACAAAACGGACAAAAAAGATCACATTTTGTCGAAAAATGATTTCACAGAACCTTGATGTCCGTTACGTCCGTTACGTCCGTTTTGTCCGTTACGTCCGTTGAAAACGTTAGCTCCCGGTCGGCGCCTCGCACACGCGTCAGCGTAAACTTTTTTATCTTGCCAAGATGTTTGTGTTAAACGAATTGACGTCAAAATGTAAAAAATATGTAAAAAATGTGTCTCAGAAAACTTGCATTTTGCTTGGAGAAGTTGCAAATTTACAGCATAATTAAAACAAACAAACGTCTGGAGAGTTTGAATTATGCTGATGGAACATACCACAATCAAAGAGGTCGCCGACCGGGCGCAGGTCAGCACCGCCACGGTATCGCGGATTCTGAGCGGCAAGTACCGTCATCGTTCGGTCACGGTCGAAAACGTGCAGCGGATCATCGAGGAGCTTCGCATGGTGCGCTCGACGGTTCCACCGGAAATCAAGGCCCCCGAAAGTGTCGGCGTCATCATGTTCGCCTACCGCGATTTTCTCAATTCCACCTACAACGCCACCTTGACCACCTCGATCATGGAAGCCCTGACTGCGGAGAACCTTGCGGTTCAGTTGATTGCCCTGAATGCCAGGAACCTCAGCATGGAGTACATCGAAAGCCTGATTCTGGCCCACCACCTCCGCGGGCTCCTGATTCCGGAATTCGATATGCTCTACGCCATCTCGGAGCAGTTGGAAAAACTGCCGATTCCGGTGATCGGCATCGGCAATACGGCCGGTGTGAACCTGAGGCGCAACGTCTGCTCGGATGACTTCCGGGCCGGGTGCGACGGCGCCAACTTCCTGTGGAGCAATGGGCACCGCCGTTTCGCCGTCGTCTCGATGGCGCGGAGCGACATCGGCCACGGGCAGCGCATGACAGGGTTCCTGGATACCATGAAGCAGTTGGGGGGAGACGCTGGTATGATCTGGAGCCGGGAATTCCGGTCAATCAAGGATTCCGTCTCCGGCTGGGTTTCGGAGTTCCTCAACCGCCGGGAGAGGCCGACCGCCCTTTTCTGCACTAACAGCATGATCAGCCAGAAGATCTATGCCGGTCTCGTTCAGGCGGGGGTGCGCATTCCGGAGGATTTCTCGCTGCTCTCCGTCGAAGAAGACGGCGAATTGGAGCATCTGCCCGTTCCGATCAGCGTTCTTGCCCAGCCTACCCGCGAGATCGGGGGGCAGGCGGTGACGATGCTCTCCAAGTGCCTGAGCGGCATCAATCCGCGGGAGCGCGAGGTGATGAATTTTTCGCTGATCATCCGTAAAAGTGTCCGTAAACTTTCCGTTTCATAAGGAGTTTCCATGGTTTTCACCAAGTACGAGGACAATCCGGTCCTGAGCCCGGCGGCGTTCCCCGGCGACATCATGTATGTCTTCAACCCCGGCGCGATCAAGTTCAACGGCGAATATCTGCTGGTCGCCGACGCGGCTACCGCCGCCACGCCGATTGTCTTCTGGATTGCCCGGAGCAAGGACGGAATTTCCTTTACTCCCGATCCCGCGCCGATTTCCAACTGGCCCGCTTTGGTTTCGGGGCCGGAGAATTGCGTCTACGATCCCCGGATCACCTTGATCGGCGGCGAATATATCCTGATGTACGCCAGCCAGGCCCCCGGGCGCGGCGTGCGCACCGGCGTGGTGAAGACGAAGGATTTCGTCGCGTTTGAGCGCATCGAACAGGCGGAGACCGGGCGGAACAACCGCAATTCCGTGCTGTTCCCCGAGAAGATCAATGGCCGGTACATCCGTTTCGACCGCCCGATGGGGGATGACGAATGCGAACCCTCCGACATGTGCATCAGCTATTCGGACGATCTCGCCACCTGGTACGGCACCGAAATCCTGATGACGCCGCGCCCCGGCAGCTGGGATTCCCGCAAAATCGGCGGCGGCGCGGTTCCGATCAAAACGCCCGCGGGGTGGCTGGTGATCTACCACGGCGTCGACCACACCTGCAACGGATTCATCTACCGGCTCGGAGTCATGCTGCTCGACCTCGAGAATCCGGCCCGGATCATCGCCCGCGGCGGACTGCCGGTGCTCTGGCCCGACCAGCCCTACGAGATGCTCGGCCGGGTTTCAAACGTCACCTTCGGCTGCAACGCGATTGTGGAGGACGATGGTCTTGTCCGCATCTACTACGGCGCGGCCGACACCTGCGTCGGGCTCGCCACGGCGAAGCTCAATGATCTTATTGCCGCCTGTTATATCAATAATCCGACTGCCGAATTATTTTTCACCGGAACATCAAAATAAGGAGAACCAGTTATGAGAAGAAATCTATTTACATTGATTGAACTCCTGGTTGTGATTGCGATCATCGCGATTCTCGCCGCGATGCTGCTGCCCGCGCTCAGCCAGGCTCGCGCCCGCGCCCATTCCTCCTCCTGCCAGGGGAATTTGAAGCAGTTTGGCCTGGCTGCTGCGCTCTATACCGGGGATTCCGACGGCTTTGTCCTGCCGGTTCGGTTCACGAGCTGGAGCCAGTCGCGGCCGAATTATCAGGACTGCGCCAGGTTCTGGCCGAATTTCATCAAAGGGTATCTCGGGATC
>JAVBSA010000040.1:0-3712 GCA_031556915.1 Victivallis sp. | reverse complement strand
TTTCAAATGATTTTATTTGTCGCCGATGACCATTACAGCAGCTTTCCCGGCCGCCGGATTTACGAGTGTATTGCAGACGCCTACCCCGAAATGAAGTTTTTTGAGAACGATTGGAGCGCTTTTACTGCCATCGATCTCGGAAAGGATTGCGATCTTCTTGTTCTCAATATGATCGCCGATACCTGCGGGTTGGCCATTCCGGACGAAAAGGCCGCCCGCGCCGTGGAGAAATATTGCGCAGCGGGCGGTCCCATGCTGCTCTTGCACGGTTCCAGCGCCGCTTTCTGGCCCTACGAGTGGTTCCGCGAATCTGCCGGGCTCCGCTGGGTGCGGGGCAACGACCCCGACGGTTTCGAAGCGAGTTTCCACCCCAAGGAGCCCTATCTGGTCACGCCCTCCAAGTGCCGTCATCCGCTGGTGAAGAAACTCGTTCCGATGGATCTCCCGCAGGATGAAATCTATACCGGGCTCGAACAGACCCGCCCCTTCACGGTGCTGATGGAGACGAAAATCGAATCGGGGACCTTCCCCCAATGCACCGAGTCTTTCACCCGCTGGGGGAGCCGGGTGATCAATTTCCTGCCCGGCCACCGGGAGGAAGTGACGAAGCACCCCGACCTTATCCGCAACGTGAAAACCCTGATCGACGATCTTCTGGAGGCGTGATGCGCTTACGTTATTTCGCCGCCGCCGTCCTTCTCGCCGCCGCCGGCTGGAACTTCGGCAGCGAGATCGCCGAGTTTCCCTATCTCAAAACCCTGATCCGGCAGACGGGGGAGGGGCGCTTCGGCAGCGTCCGCCTCGACAGCGAACTCATGCTCCACGAAGAGAGCGGCATGAAGATTTTTGCGCCGGACGGCAGCGAAGTGGTCATGGGGAAAATACGCCCGGTGATGAAACGCATCAAAGAACAGGTTCTGACACCGGTCGAGCTCAAGGTTTCCCTGGCGGATAAAGACGGCTTTACGCCGGGATTCCTGCTGGAAAACCCCGGGAAAGTGGAGATCGCCGGTTTCTCCATCCAGACCGCCGAGCACAATTTCGATAAACTTCTCCGCATCGAAGGGAGCGACGACGGGAAAACCTTCCGCACCATTGTCGGGCGTACTGCGTTTTACGACTATTCCGGCCGGTTCGACCTGGCGCGGACCGAATTCACCTTTCCGCCCGCCCGGGATGCCCACTTCCGGGTCTGGGTCATGGACTACCCGTTGGGTGAACCCCTGCCGGCGCTGGAATTCGACGGCGGCGTCTACCCGAAGGGAACCGATGAAGCCCAGCTGCGGCGGCGTCTCGGAATCAACCGGATTTCCGCCCTGCAGTTGGTTGAGGTTGAGCGGGAAATCGAGGTGCTCGAAGCCGTGATTCCCCGCGAAACGGCACGCTCCGAAGAAGAGAGGCGAACCAGCGTCGAGTTCTCCGCCGACCTGGTGCGCGTCGACCGGGTGGAACTCTCCGCCGGCGGTGAAAAACCTTACCTGAGAAGCGCCGGCGTCTACGGTTCGCATGATAAAGAACGATACGTTTTCCTGGGCGGAATCGAAATCTGCCGGCTGTTCGAAACTGTGCCGGAACGCAGGCTGATCCGCTTCGACGACTTTCCCGGCGGCGTCCGCTACCCCCATTACCGGCTGGTGATCCAGAACGGCGAACTTGCCCCGCTCCCCGAACTCAATCTTTCCCTCTACGGCGTAGCGCGCGAAATCATCTTCGAATCGGAAAGCCCCACGCTCGCCCTCGTCTACGGCGGCAAAAGCCTCCCGCCCCGTCCCGCGCTTGCCGCGGACAACGACGGCGTTTCCTATCAACCCGGCCCGGAACAGCCGAATCCCGGTTTCGCCCAAAGCAAAACCAACTATCTGCGCTGGGGGCTCGCTTTCGCCGTCAGCGTGCTGCTGATCACTCTCTTCACGCTCCTCTGGCGCGGGTTCCGCATGATCAGGGCCGAGAATTCCTGAAGCGCCGGTGAAGTGCCTTGTCGCCGTAGGGGTCAGGGTTTTCCGCCAGTTCTTCCGGCGTGTAGCCCGAGGCGATCGACAGGATTTTGAGCGGATTCCCCGGAGTAAAGGTGACCCGCCAGGTGCGGAAGGCGAAAATAAAACTGCCGTCCGGCAGCCGGGTGATCCGCTGCTTTGCGGCGTCGACTTCGCGGGTTCCGAGCTGTACGTGAATGATGTTTTTGAGATCGGGACCGCCGTTGGCCCGGATCCAGGCGGCGGCTTCTTCGGCTGCCGGGGAAAGGTCCGGTTCGGTTCCGGGCTGGGGCATTTCGTCGCGCCAGCCCGCCTTCGCCTCCGGAAACGCGTCCGCCGCCGGGATATAGGGTTTGATGTCGAGAATCGGCGTGCCGTCCAGCAGGTCGAAATTGCGGATAAACAGCTTCCGGCCCTCGATTTTGATCAGTTCCACCGCTGAAATTCCGATGGGATTGGGGCGGTGGGGGGAGCGGGTGGCGAAAACACCGCGTTTCCGGGAACTGCCGTGAGGCGGTTGCACCATCGGTTTCCACCCCGTGTTGCGGTGGAAAAGAAAAATCAGCCAGACCCTCTCGAAGCCTGACAGATCCTTCAACGCCTGTTCGTAATTGCACCCCGGCAGGAGTTCGACCACGCCTTCATTGTCGGCGAAAACCGCTTGCCGGGGCGCTTCCTGCGGATAAACTCCGCCCCCTGAAAGTACAAAACCGATCGGCTCTAAAGTCATAGTTGAAAGTTGAAAGTTGAAAGTTGAAAGTTATAAATACAATACCGCCGTTGCTCGTCATTGTCAATTCGAACAAAACGGATACTTGCCTGACAGAGGCGTAAGCGGACGCGTCAGCGTTTCCCCAACTTTCAACTTTCAACTTTCAACTTTCAACTTTTTAGAAGTTGCGTTTCGGCTGTCGCGGGTGTATAGTATTTCGCTATTATTTTATTGATAACAATTTTGAATTGCGAAATATGAAAAAACACTCCATAAACCTGGAAGGCTACCCTGTCGTCGCTCCCGAATACTATAATTTCGGTTATGACGTGATCGATCAGTGGGCGGCGAAAGACCGCAATAAACTTGCCATGATCTGGCTCAATCAGCACGGAGAAGAAAAACGCTATACCTTTCATGACATGGCGAAACTCTCCAACCAGGCCGCCAACCTTCTGCTGAAACACGGGATTTCGCGCGGCGACCGGGTCGTCATCATGCTGCCGAGGGTGCCGGAGTGGTGGATCTTTTCGCTTGCCCTCATCAAGCTCGGCGCAGTTCAGTGCCCGGCGCCGACATTGCTTACTTCGCAGGATATCCAGTTCCGGATCCAGTTCGGCAAATTCAAAATGGTCATCACCGATTCCGAGAACGCCTACAAATTCGATGAAATCTATGACGAATGCCCGACTCTCGGAGTCCGGCTCCTGATCGACGGCGAACGGCCGGAGTGGATCAGCTATCGCGCCGAAGTCGGCGGATTCGGTTCCACCCTTTCCCGCCATTCCGTCAAGAGCCCCGTGAAGATCCGGACCAAATCCGCCGACCCGATGATTCTCGTCTTCACCAGCGGAACCAGCAAATATCCCAAAATGGTGCAGCACAATTACTGTTATCCGCTCGGGCACCGCGTTACCGCGCAGCTCTGGCTGGGGTGCAACGCCAACGATCTGCATATGACCATCGCCGATACCGGCTGGGCGAAAAGCTATTGGGGCAACTATTTCGGCCAGTGGGATGCGGGATC
>JAVBSA010000645.1:0-3139 GCA_031556915.1 Victivallis sp. | reverse complement strand
AGAGGAAGTTCTTCACGATTCCCTCCGAAATCAGCATCGCCTCGAACTGAACCATGCCGATTGCGGTCTCGCGCCAGTTCATCGGCGCGCGCTTCGCCGCGGGAGCGAGCTGCGGGAACTCGACGCCGCGAAGAAAGGTGGTGCTGCCGACCCCGCCCTCCGAATCCCAGAGGGGGAGCTCTTTGCCGTCGCCGTATTCCACCGGGAGATTCCGGAAGTGGCGGACCGCATCCTGGAGCCGTTCCAACCGTTCCTCCGCTTGAAGCTTGCCCGGCATGTAGGCGTGAAAGGAGACGGCGTCGAGATTCTTGAACGCCCCCGCTTTCGCGGCGCGGCGGTGCCAGGCGCGGGCGGAACTGGTGTAGCCGCCGGCCATCACGACGGCTTCGGGGTCGGCGCGGCGCACTCCGCGGATTCCGACTTGCACCAGCTCGGCGAATTCCTCCGGCGAGGCCTTCCAGAACATGCTGACGTCGGGCTCGTTCCAGATCTCCCAGTATTTCACCTGGTCCTTGTACCGGCCGACGGTCCGGTATACGTATTCCTCGAAAGCCGCAAGATCGGGCTTGAAGCACTGATTGTATCCCTGGACGGGGGGGCGGGGGCCGCCCGCGGCCGCCCAGTTCGGCGTGGTGAAGAGCTGCCCGAGAACCGGCATATCCATCGCTTTCAACTGTTTCATGACGGCGTCTTCGGTCCAGGCGAAGGGGCCGGGTTCCGGCTGGACTTTCTCCCACCAGAGCGCCTGGAGCATATTGTGGTTGCGCATCCAGTTCTGCCCGAGTTTGGCCGCCTGGCGGAGGTATTTGCCGCCCCCCCAGCTGTTGACGTGGTTGCCGAAAAAGCTGTCGGGATCGGGTTTGCGGGTGATATTCCAGCAGCCGAAGCTGACGACGTCGAAAATCCGGCCGTCTTCGAGCACGACTTCCACTTTATAGATGCCGCGCTTTGCCGCCTGATAGTCGCGCCGGATTACGGTGGAACCGCCTGCGGAAAGTTCAAAATCGACTTTCTCCGTCTTCACCGCGTTCATATGAAAATCGCGCAACGTGAGTTGTGCCGAACTCTTTACGGCGGTGATGGAAGGATTTTCGATCCGGATTTCCGCCTTGAAGGTTTCTCCGGGAGCGACGATCGCGGCCTCGGGTTCCAGCACCTGCAACGGGAGCTTGAGCGATGTCAGGGGATTGCCCGATACTTCCAGCTTTTCCCGCCCGCGAATCTGAAATTCGAGCGTGCTTTCCACCTTTTCCCCCCTTTTGCCGGAGGCCTCGGCGACCAATCCCGGGAAGACCGCCAACCGCAGGATTTCAGCGGGCGAAAGCGCGCGGTTCCAGACCGCCAGCTCGTCGTAGACGCCGGGGGAAGCGCCGAAGATGAACTCCCCGGCGGGCTGGATATTCTCCGGGAAAACATCGGTGTCGGCGGCGGAGACCTGTTCGCCGTCGAGCCAGAGCGTTTTCCGTTTTTCCGCGCGATCCCAGGTGACGGCGATATGGTGCCAGGTGTCCTGCTTCCAGCGTTTGATCCGGTCGCTGCCGCAGCCGTAGTTCCAGTTGAATTTGCCGTCAACCGTCCTGCCGGTCATGAAGTTGATTCCGTTGGGGAACAGCGTCAGCGCGAGATGCCCGGCGCGGAAGAGCGCCCTGTTTTCCTTTTCCGGCGCCTGGAATCCCTCCCCCGGCTTCACCCAGAAGGAGACGGTTCCGGCGGCGGCGTCGACCACGCCGGCGGAGTCGAAATCGACCCGGTTGAGCCGGCTGCCCGAGCCTGCGATTCCTTCGGCAAAAACGGGCGGAACGGCGGGGCGGCTGTTCCAGGAGCCTTTGCTGACATCAGGTTTGGTTCCGTCCTCGAAGGAGACGTAAAAGGCGAGTTTTTCCTTGTATGGCGCCGCTTCGGGGGGCGGCAGAACGGTCTGCGGCGCTTTGCGGGCCAGCAGGATTTCAGCGGCGCCTTCCGGCCGGGCGCAGAGAAAGCTCACCTCGCCCGGTTCGAGCAGCCGGTTCCAGACGGCGATTTCATCGTAAACGCCGGGCGCGTCCACCCCGAACTCGAGCGGATCCGCGCCGCCGATGGATTCGGGGAAGCGGCCCGTCTTTTTCGTCCCTTGCAGGACTCCGTCGAGATAGAGGGACTTCTCCCCGGCGGCGCGGTTCCAGGTGAGCGCCACATGGTGGAACTCCCCCGCCTTCCAGGAGTTGACCTCTTTGGAGGCCAGCGAGTAATCCCAGCCGAATCCCTTTTCGGGGTGCGTCGAACCGGTCATGAAGAAGAGCGCCTTCGACGAGGCGGTATAGGCGGCGGTCAGGTGAACCGCGCGGAAGAACGCCCAATTCGCCTTCGTCTCCGCCGGAGCCCGGTCGGGACACACCCAGAAGGCCACGGTTCCGGCGGCCAGGTCGAGATTGGCGACGTTGTTGTAGCGGAGAACCGCCTTTTCCGCGACGACGACTCCCTGCCCGACGCGGCCGCTCCGCCGCTCGTGCTCTCCCGCGGAGCGCTTTGCGCCCTCCGCGACATCCGCGTCGACTGAGCTCGCAAACCCGGCATAGAAGAGCAGTCCTTCCGCCAACTCCGCCGCACCCGTACCAAGCGCGGCGCAGAGCGCCGCCGTCAGAATAAATCGTCTCAGAATCATATGAACACCTTGGTTTTGGATTGTACACAAAGTTTACCGGCGAGCGGGGCGAGCAGAGACTCCGCCTCTTCCCCCCAAAGCTGCCGGAGAATATATTCCGCGCCGCGGCGGCCCATTTCGGCCTCGGGCAGTTCGATACGGCTCATGAAATCATAATTGCGCGGATGGAACTCCCACGCCGACGCGAAGTGGCCGAGTTGTTTCCCCCCGAAGTTGATTCCGGCGGCAAGCGCTTCCAGCAGAACAGTGTAGCAATAGGTGTAATTGTAGCAGACCGCGCCGGAGAACTCCGGCAACCGGGCGATGAGGTCGCGCGCCCGGATATCGAGCGTTTCGCCGGTGCGGCAGAAGAAGGGGGAACAGACGCCGCCGCCCCGCTCCATCTCGTCACGCAATGCCTCGTAACGGGTCCGCGATGAATAATGCACCACGGTATCCTCTTTGAATTCCGGCCCGAACCAGGCGATATTTTTGGCTCCCGACTCCAGAAAATGGCGC
>JAVBSA010000526.1:0-5522 GCA_031556915.1 Victivallis sp. | reverse complement strand
GAAGGGTTCGGTGACGATCGGCGGGGCGGTGAGCCCGGCCGGCGGCAACTTCGAAGAACCGGTGACGCAGGCCACGTTGAAAGTGGTGGGGGCGTTCCTCGGGCTTTCCCGCGAGCGTTCCGATGCGCGGCGCTACCCGGCGATCCAGCCGCTCGAGTCCTGGAGCCATTATCCGAGCATCGTGGAAGACGGGAAATTGCAGATTGCCCGCACGGTTCTCCGCCGCGGCACCGAAGTCAACCAGATGATGAAGGTGGTGGGGGAGGAAGGAACCAATATCGACGACTTCGCGACTTATCTGAAGAGCGAGTTCCTCGACTATGTGTATCTGCAGCAGAATACCTTTGACGACGTGGACCAGGCATGCAGCCCGGAGCGTCAGAAATATATGTTCGACAAAGTGGTGGGCATCCTCGAAACCAAATTCCAGTTCGGCGACAAAGACCTGGCGCGCCGTTTCTTCCTGGAGTTACGGCAGATTTTCATCGACTGGAACTATTCCAAGTTCGATTCCGCCGAATTCAAGGAGCTGGAAGGAAAAATCGATGCGAAGGTGAAGGAGCAGAACCATGCGTAAAGTTTATCATAGAATTATCCAGATGGCCGGCAACGTCATTACGGTCGAGGCCGATAATGTCGGATACAACGAACTGGCCGAAGTCCGCAGCGCCAACAGTGTGTCGCTGGCGCAGGTGATCCGGCTGCAGGACGGCAAGGTTTACTTGCAGGTATTTGCCGGCAGCCGCGGCATCAGCACCGGCGACCAGGTGCGTTTCCTGGGTCACGGCATGCAGGTGTCCTCCTCCGGGGATTTGCTCGGGCGCATTTTCAACGGCCGCGGCGTGCCGCGTGACCACCGTCCGGAAGTGACCGACAAGCTGATCGAAATCGGCGGCCCCTCGGTGAACCCCGCCAAGCGCGTCATCCCGAAGAACATGATCCGGACCAACATTCCGATGATCGACCTCTTCAATACGCTGGTCGAATCCCAGAAACTCCCGATTTTCTCGATCGCGGGCGAACCCTACAACGAATTGCTCGCCCGGATCGCCCTGCAGGCTGAAGTCGACGTCATCGTTCTCGGCGGCATGGGCCTCAAGCACGACGACTATCTCAAGTTCAAGAATACCCTCGAAGAAGAAGGCGCGCTGTCGCGCTCGGTTCTGTTCGTCCATACCGCCGCCGACCCGGTGGTGGAGTCGCTGATGGTTCCCGATATGGCGCTGGCCGTGGCGGAGCAGTACGCGCAGGAAGGCAAGCGCGTCCTGGCGCTCCTCACCGATATGACCAACTTCTCCGACGCGCTCAAAGAAATCGCCATCACCATGGAACAGATTCCGGCGACCCGCGGATATCCGGGCGACCTCTACAGCCAGCTGGCCAGCCGCTACGAAAAAGCGGTGGACTTCGACGGCGCGGGGTCGATCACCATTCTCGCCGTCACCACCATGCCCGGCGACGACGTGACCCACCCGGTGCCGGATAATACCGGATACATCACCGAAGGGCAGTTCTATCTGCGCAACGGACGCATCGAACCCTTCGGTTCGCTCTCGCGCCTCAAGCAGAACGTCAACGGCAAAACCCGCCCCGACCACCGCGCCGTCATGGACTCGATGATCCGGCTCTACTCGGACTTCAAAAGCACCCTCGAAAAACAGTCGATGGGCTTCCAGATGTCCGCCTGGGACACGAAACTGCTCAAATACGGCAAACTTTTCGAAAAGAATATGATGGACCTCTCCGTCAATATCTCCCTCGAGGATTCCCTCGATCTCGGTTGGAAAATTCTCTCGGAATGTTTCGAGCGCACCGAAATCGGCGTAAAAACCGATCTGGTCGAAAAATACTGGCCGGCGAAAAAAGCGGAATAAATCCATCATGGCCAAGATCAAATTCACCAAAACCGAGATGAAGGCCCAGCAGGACGCACTCAAGCAGTTCGTCCGCTTTTTGCCCACTCTGCAGCTGAAAAAACAGCAGCTGCAGATGGAGGTTCGCCGCAGCGCGGCCCTGCTCGAAGAGAATTTGGAGAAGCAGAAGGAGCAGCTGAAACGGATGGCCGGGTGTCTCGACCTCTTCGGTGACAGCGAAATCATGGAGTTTCTTGAAAGCAGGGTGAAGATCGCGTCCGTGAAAACCGGCAAGGAAAATATCGCCGGAATCTCCATCCCCACCTTCGACGAAGTCGATTTTGAACCCCTCCCATGGGATACGTTCGATACCGATTGGTTCGTGGACGACGCCATCAAAGAACTCAAAGAGGCGGTCTCCCTCCGCGAAGCGCACAAGATTCTCGAAGAACAATACCGGCTCCTCGCGGCGGAACTTCGCAGCACATCGCAGCGGGTCAACCTCTTCGAAAAAGTAAAGATCCCGGAATGCAAGGAAAATATCCGCCGCATCCGGATCATGCTCGGCGACCTCGACACCAGCGCAGTCGCCCGCTCCAAAATCGCCAAAAGCAAATCCCAGACGGCTTAAGCCTATACGCTGGCGCGCTTGCGGAAACGCCTGAGCAATTGAGCCAGGGTCGGACCTGTCGGACCAATGCTCTTCACTTAACTGGTAATGCCATTTTTTTTGACCACGAAATACACGAAAAACACGAAAGGGGAGAGGGAAAAATTTCGTTTTGATTTTTTTTCGTGTGTTTCGTGTATTTCGTGGTCTTTTAAATGAAGAGTATTGGACCTGTCGGACGGTTCGGACCTGTCCGACGGGCCCTGGCGTTTAAGCTGACCGCCCGTCTCCTGAGATTTTGTACTCGCGGTCAGCGCAAACCGCATCGTCCGACTTGTCCGACTTGTCATTGGTTGAGAAGAGCTCGTCTGCTACTGTTTCCTGGTTTGGTGGGTGGGGGAAGTAGGTGCGGGTTCTTTTTTCTTCCGAGAAGCGGGTGAAGAGAATTTTTCGTTGCTGATGCTGGCGGTTCGGGATGACACAGGGGAACTCGATTCCCTCGGAGGTTGCCGTACCGGTTGCCGGGGAGAGGGTCAGAAGATCCATGGCGTGGCTTGAGAGGTTGTTGCGTTCCTGTTCCACCGTGTAGAGCAGCGGTCCGCGCATCAGGGCGGCCCGGCCGGCTTGCGCTTTGGTGCCGCGTACCAGGCGGACCGGCATGGGGAGATGGAGCCGGAGTGCACTTCCCGGCCGCCATCGGCGAACGATTTTGAACCATTGACCGGCGGGGGCCGGGGAGCCGTTGACGGTTGCTCCGGAACACCAGGCCGGAATCCGCAGTGAGAGAGTGAATTCCGAATCGGCGTCGACTTGGATTTCGACGGTTTCGGATTCCGGGTAGTTGGTTTTCTGACAGATCCTGACGGTATCGGTTTGCAGTTCCGAATCGGTGTAGAGGTTGACTGCGATGCCGTCGGGAGTATGGAGAAAAATTGCGTCTGCGAGTTCGAACATCATGCGGCGCAGGTTGTTCGGGCAGCAATAGGTTTCGTGTTCATACCATTCGCCCGGTTCGTTGAAGGGCGAGAAATAGCGTTGTTTCCGGCCATCCGCCGATTGTGCGCCGAAAAGGGCGTTGTAGAGGATCCGTTCATAGAGGTCGCCGTAACGGCTTGCCGGATCGAATTCGAACATTTTCGCCGTGCACCGGAGCAGATAGGCTGAGACGCAGGTTTCGCCCCATTTGCCGAGGCCGGTCTGGGAATCATCCCACACTTCCCCCCAGTTGACTCCGCCGGAACAACTGCCGGAAGCGGAGGAATAAGGACTGAATACCCGCCGGTAAAGTTCTTCGGCCCCGGCGAGGAGCGGCGTGCCGGTGATTTGAGAATACTGAAGCTGGGCGAGAACCCGCGCCGTCCAGGTGTAAACGTGGGCGACGCCGTTCACGGGGAGCATCCGGTCGTAGATTTCGATGGATTCTTCGAGCTTGAAACCGGTTCGGCAATAGTCGAGAAACCGGCGGTCGCCCGATTCCTGATAGAGCATCAGGAAGGCGGTTTCGAGGCCCAGGTTCACTTCGGTTTCGCGGCCGATCAGGAATTCCCCGAGGCGCAGGGCGCTTTTCAGCGCCTCCTGGTTGCCGAAGTGACGGTGATCGAGGACAAAGGCCTGAATCAGATAGGCCTGGTCGTGATTGTCCCAGAATCCGGGAGCACCGGAATAAATCGTGACGGCGCCGTCGGCCGACTGTGTCGAGATGAGCTCGGCGATCCGGAACTCCTTGAATGCGACCATCTCTTCGCCGCCGATCCGGTGGGCGGCGGCCTTGACGGCCGCGTCGAGGAACATGCCGTAACCGGCGAAGCCGCCGGGCACCTCGGGCACCGTCTTGCGTTCGCGGAAATGGCGGATGAAACACTCTTCCACATCGAGATGATGCAGCATCTTGCCGGCGGTCAGCTCCATCCGGCGGCGGATTTCACCGCCGACTTGGATCTGCGAGGGGGGATAGGGGGTGAACATTCAGGTGAAATCCTTTCCAAACAGGAGGTTTCGCATCAGGCGGCTTGCGCCGATGGCGTCTTTTTTGCGGAGAATGGCGGTTGTTTCCGCCGGATCGCAGCGTTCCGCCGCCGATTCGAGGGCATTGAGCCACTCGGCGCTCTCGGCCACGGCGTCGCGCCCGTCTTCGCGGTAGGGGAACTGGTCGATGGTCAGGTAGCCCTCGTAACCGACCCGGCGGAGCCAGTGGAAGAATTCCAGGTACTCGAGCGTGTGGACGGAGCCGACGATCATGTCGTCGTCCCAGAGCCGGTAGTTGTCGTTGATATGGATGTGAAAGAGTTTATTGCCGTATTTGTGGAGCATCGCAACCGCTTCGGCCGGACTTTCGTATCCGAGCAGGACGTGCCCGAAATCGAGCGCCGCGCCGCAGTTGGCTTCGCCCGTCTCCCGGATCGTCAGGAGCGCGGCGGCGGTATTGTTGAGGTAGCAGCGGGCGCGGGGCTCTTTGGCCTTGTATTCCAGCGCGATGCGGATGGCCGGATTGTACCGGCACGCCTCACGGACGCCGTCGGCGAAGTGGGTGCGCTCCTGTTCGTAATCGGCCTGGAACGGATAATCGTAGCCGTCCTGCCCCGGCCAGATCGTGACGAGATCGCACCCGAGTTCGGCAGCGAGATCCATCGCCCGCTTGGTGTCAACGACGGCGTCGCGCCGGATGGCCGGATCGGGCGAGGAAAAACTGCCCTGCTGCCATTTCGCTTGTGTGAAGTGATCCACCGCGAGTGAGACTGCGGCGAGGCCGGTGGATTTCAGCATGGTCTTCACCGTGTCGAATCCGTCGAGCAGTTCCGGCGTGAGCACGAGATCGACGCCGCGCAAATGCGGAACCGTCGCGGCGCGTTGGAACAGCTCCTCGATGGAATAGGGTTTGCCGTAAGCTGCGCAATAGCGGTCCGAACAGGAACCGACGTTGCCGAGAAAAACCGAATAGTTCCGTTTCATCATCAACTCCTTTCGTAAGCTTCGCGCAGGTCGCGGACCGCGCCGGGCTTGCCGGGCATCGGCAGGGCGCGGGTCCGGATGGTCCGCTCGAGTTTTTTCACTTCATCCAA
>JAVBSA010000484.1:0-2539 GCA_031556915.1 Victivallis sp. | reverse complement strand
CCGAAGCCCCACCGGAACAACCGCAGCCGCAGGCGCAGCAACCGCCCAAGAAAACACCGTCTTCGCCCCGGTTGACCGATACGGTGCTCGGCCCCGCCGAGATTCAATCGGAATTGCGTTAATCAGCGTTCCAGGACATCGTGGACGCTGATATTCTCCAACAGCCACTCGCCCTCGACTTTCTTTAGGACGCAGTAGAGGTCGCGCGCTTCGTTTACCGTCTTGCCGTCCGCCATCTGCCCGGTGAATGTTCCGGAGAACACCGCGCTGGCGCGTTCGGTCGATTCGATCGTGATCACCAGGTCGCGGATTCCGACGCGGCAATGGGTAAACAGCATGCGGCTCCGCATCAACAGGGCGGAGAGATCCGCCGGCGTATAGGTGCCGGCAAACATTTCGTGGCGAAAGTCGATCCGGCACTCGGATGCAAACACCTTCGGCGTACTGTTCGCTTTGAGGATCCCGGCGGAATTCCCCTCCCCTTCCGGCTTGGAGGCGATCCGGCAAAGCGTGTTCAACGTTGCCTTCACCTTCGCCTCTTCCGAATCGCGCGTGATGTACCAGAGCGAAAGGCCGCCGGCTCCCAGAAATAGAAGAACGGCAAGAAAAAAGTAGATGCGGGATTTTGTCATCATGGTGAGGAGTCTCCTTTTAATTCGGCAAACGTGAGCGGCTTGAAGGTTCGGCGCAGGGAATCGCGCTTTGCCGGGTCTATTGTCAGATATTTCCATTTGGAAAAAACGAAATCGTGCGGGATATAATTCTCCAGCCAGGCGTGGTTGAGCTGATAGGCGATCGGGAATCCCTCGAAAATCCAGGGGGCCTTTTCTGTGAGATACCGCGCCATCGCCTCGTAACGGCGAGTTCGTTCGGGCGAATCGGGCATCGGCAGGATTTCTTCAAACATGCGGTCGAACTCGGCGTCGCGGAATCCCACCCGGTTGCTGCCGCCGATGTTTTTGCTGTAGAAAAGCTGTAAAAAATTCTCCGCATCGGGATAATCCCCGATCCAGGAGAGGCGGAACAGCTGCATCCGGCCCTGGCGGAGTTTCTCGTAAAAACGCGGATTGTTGTTGAGAACCGACTCCACCTCGATTCCGACTTTCGCCATGTCGGCGGCCGTTAGTTCACCCAGCTGCCGGTAGGCGGAGGAGTTGCCGGTCTGGTCGAAACTGAACCGGAGTTTCGTTTTCGTCGCCGGATCGATTCCATCGGGGAATCCGGCTTTGGCGAGATACCGTTTCGCCAGCTCCGGGTCGTCGGCGCACCAGGGGTTACGGAAGGACTCTTCAAACCCGGCGACTCCGGGCGGAATCGGTCCCTGCGCCGGAATCAGCTGAAAATTGGTGTGTTCGACCCGGCGGCGGACATTGTAGGCGAGACTCAGCGCTTTCCTCAGATTCTCATTGCCGCCCAACAGGGGATCGGAGAAATTGAATCCCACGTAACGGATCTCGAATTCCGGAGTCCGCAGCAGCTTTACGCCGCGCTCCGCCAGCGCCGGCGGCAGTGTTTCGCCCCCCCCGGCCACCAGATCGGCGTTGTCCTTGTCGAGCGCGTTGAGATCGAGCCTGCCCTGCAGGAACATCAAATAAGAGGTCATCGGCTGTTTGATGAGGTAAAAGACGACACGGTCGGCCAGCGGGAGCGGACGCGTCCGGTCGGTGGGGGTTTCCGCCTGCGGGAAATAGCTCTCGCGGAAATCCGGGTTGCGGTCGAGCTCGAGTTTATAATCGTTGATCCAGCTGCTGAGAACGAACGGCCCGGATCCGACCGGGTTCCGGGCAAAGCTGTCGCCATAAAACTCCACTGCGCGCCGGGGGACGATTCCGGCATTGGGCATGGCGAGCATGTAAAGAAAACGCGGATCGGAACGGGTCAGGCGGATTTCAAAACGGAGATCGTCGAGAATTTTGATTCCTTCGATTTCCCGGTCGTAATCGGGATTTTGGCGGAAAAAGTCCAGTCCCCTGATCTTGCCCCGGAACAGCCAGAACACCGGGCTGTGGCTGCGGGGATCGGCGATGCGGAGGATGGAGTAACGCACATCGCGCGCCGTAATGTTGCGCGCAAAACCTCCGTCGAAACAGCGGTCGGCGGCAAAGCGGAGGCCGGGGCGAAGGGTGAAGGTGTAAACATCGAGCGTCCCGTTCACCGCCGGCATTTCGGCAAGCATCCCGGGAACCAGCTTGTAGGGGCGCTCCGTGTAATCGTATTCGAGCAGGGTATCGAAGATCCCGGCCACCATGTTCCGGCTGGCGAGATCGTCCGCCTGCGCCGGGTCGAGCGTCTTGACCCGGCTGCCGCCGGAGGTATGAAGAATCCGTTCCGGCGCCCCCGATAACGGGAGCGCCGGCAGTAGAAAACAGCAGGCGAACAATAATTTATTTCGCCAGTTTTTCAAACCGTTCTTTCTGGGTTTCATAGAACGCATGACGCGCCGCGTCGGGCTGATAGGTGATGACGTCGAACGACGCCTTGACTACGTTGCGCGCATCGGCGAGCGAACCGACTTCGCCCGCCGCCATCGCCTGGGCGA
>JAVBSA010000123.1:0-5079 GCA_031556915.1 Victivallis sp. | reverse complement strand
ACGCCCAGGTAGACCAGGCGGATCAGCAAAAAAAGGACGCTGTTGACGACGCGGACGGTGACCGAAAAGCGGCGTTCCAGGTATTCGTTGATCGTCCAGAACCTCATCCGGTAGAAGAAGCGGAGGAAGATCAGCAGCATGACCGGCAGCGCGATGACGGCGGTGAGGCCTCCCAACAGCATCGTGCAGCCGAAGTTGTAGGCTTCCCCGGGAATGGCAATGTAGCTGATGGCGGAAAACAGCGAGGCGAAGAGGCTGATGGCGATGGGCCACCATTTCATCTTGCGTCCGGCGAGGAAATAGTCCTCCGTGCTGTGCTGTTTTTTACCGACCAGGCCGCCGATGACCAGGGTCATGACCAGGTAAAGTCCGCAGATGCTCAAATCGACAGCGTTCATAAATGCTCCTTAATTGTCCATTCCGGCGAAACGGACGAATTCCAGCGCCGCTTTGCCGTCAACCAGTCCGGAGCCGTCTCCGAAATGAAGATAGGGCGGTTTTACATCGACTGTTTCGGCGGTCGCCTCGCCGGAGAAGAGGAATTTGCCGTTCGCGAAGAGATAAAAGAGCCCTTCGCGGTTGTCAACCACCAATCGCAGGAGCGTGGATTCCGACGGCATGGTGACGTCGTAACCGAAGTCGGCATGGCGGAGCCGTTGCCCCCGTTGCCAGAGGGAAATTCGTTTGGGGCGGTCGGCCTTCAGCCAGATTGCCATCTGAAAGGTGTTGGCCCAGTCGTCTTTGGGCAGTTCGATGGATCTTGCCCGCCATTCCGTCACATAGAACGCCCGTTCCGGAATCGGGAGGGTGAAAAAACCGTTTCCGGCATTGTCCAGCAAGACGCCGGGGTTGCCGTCGGGAGCGGCCGGCAGTTTCCCGTAACGGGAGAGGAGGCCGGGAACCGGCGGCATGTTCCCCCGGGTAAAATCGCAGTCGTGCGACCATGCCAGTTTCGCGGAACCGAGTTCGGCAATCCGCGCCGGGGGAGGGGCGGTTTGCACCGCAAGGATGCGCGCCCGGCCGCCGGGCGTTTCGGGACCGGCCAGCCTGACCGATTTGAGCGCGGCGGAGCCGCCGACCGAAGGATTGAAACCGCCCCAGTAGAGGCCGGGCTTCTCGGCGCATCGGTCCAGCAAACCGAAGCCGATCAGTTTGCCGTCGAGCCAGACCGCGCCCATGCCGCTTGCGGCGTCGACCGTGGCGCGAAGGGTTTGCGGGGCGTTCGGAACCAGGTCGGTTTCCGTCCAGTTGGTCAGGATCGAAGAGACGGCGGAACGGACGCTGAGCAGATAGGGCTCCCCGCCGGTCCCGGCCGGAATCACCATCCTCATTTCAAAGAAATCGCCGGGATACTTGAGCGGGAAGGAGCGGTGCGCCGGGCGGCGGCGGGGAGCGATCTCCCACTCGGCGGTCATGATGTTGCCCGGCAGTTCGTTGGAACACGCAACCGACATGCCGAAGCGCTTGCCGCCTTCGGGGTGTTCCAGCAGGATTCCGAATTGTTGAGGATCTTTCTCAAAACGGTAGGTGCTGGTGATGGGGAGGTGGAGGGGAAAGTCGCCGTTGGAGAAATCCGCCTCGAAGTTCCATTCCGGCTTTGTGTAAGCGAGTTGCCGCGGCGGAGAGAAGCGCACCAGCAGCGCCAGGTCGCCGACCACCGGGTTGCCGTATTCGCGGCGGACGGAGAGGTTTTTCCACTCGCTGCCGCCGCTGCCGGGATAGCTTTGGGCGCCGATGACCAAACTGCGGCTGTGCATGCGGTCGCAGACGCTCCAGTTGTCGGTAATCCATGTCGCCGGATCGTCCACTGAGGCTTTCAAGTCGCTTTCCAGCAGGAGCTTGCCGTCGGCGGAGAGGCGGAGCGTCTTGTTCTCCATCTCGATCCGGTAACGGTGAAAGCGGTCGGCGGTGTTGAATCGGACGCTTTTTCCTGCGAAAAGCAGGTGGATTTCTCCGGGGCGGAAGTCCGCGGTTTCAACGGATTCGCCATTGGCCAGCCGCAGCGTAGCTTTGCCCGGTTCGCAACCGGGATCGACCTTGAGTTCGAATTCCACCGCGACGGGCGATCCGGCCAGGCTTGGCATGAGATGCATGACCCGGGTGGTCTGTCCCGGGCCCGCGATGAGTCTCAGTGCTCCCTCTTTGACGACGCGGTTGGTTACGAGGCTGCCGTTGAACATTGACCGCCACTCCGGCAATTCCGGTACCTGATCTCCTTTGAGGAGCATCCGGCTGCTCTGTTCCGTCGAGGGGGCGCCGAGGCGGAGTTCCACCGTGTTTTCCCCCCGTTTCAGCAGTTCGGGCGGTACATGGTAGGAGGCTTCGCCCCACGCCGGATCGACGAGATCGTTCTGCCGGCTCTCCGGAGTGAAGCGGTGATAATGGTAATTGCTCTGTTCCGTGAATCGTTCCAGGACAAGCTCCCTGTCGTTGAGCAGAACCGTGAGGGCATCCGGACGGCGGTCCACTTTGAGGACAAGGGTCGTGGAAGCCCCTTCCGGCGAGGGATCGTTGGCCGCGAAATCCTCCGCCACCTGGAGCGTATAGCGCCGTACCGGTTCGTTCGGAGAGAGCGCGCAGGGCTCGTTCGGCGTCAGGCGTTGGAGATTCCGGTATTGAAGGGCGTCCCCCGGATAGTGAATGGAATCATGGTGCATATAGGTGAAATAGCTTTTATCCAGGCGGGCGAGCTTCGGCCATTCCGCGATCGAGCCTGATACGCTGGCAAAGCCGTAGAAATTGCGGTATTCGCGCTGGTTGAACACATAGACGCCGTCGGCTCCGGCCCGTATCGCCGCCGCGATCTGCCCCTGCAGCGCCGGAATGGAGGCGCGAAAAAAGTTTCCCCGCGCTTCATGGAGCCAGGAGAGGTCGATGGAAGGCATGTTTTTGATTCCGTATTTCCGGCAGAGTTCCACCGAATAGCCGTAGGGGTTGAATACCCCGTAGTCGCTGCCTGAAAAAAAGATATCGAACAAACCTTCCTTCATCCAGTTTTCCAGGTCGATTCCGAGCGCGTAAGCGGCTTCCGCCGAATCCGGGCAGCGGATTCCCAGCAGGATCGGGCAGCCGCGTTTCCGGCCTTCCGTTTCGGTTTGCTCCCGAATCTGCCGCATCATCCCGGTGAGCAAAGCCCGTTCGCCGTCGCTGACCGGCTTCCCCCAGGCGAAGCTCTTGAAATAGGTCGGGAACCGGCAGAAATCCAGGATGAGACCATCCACGTCGTAGGCGGCGAATTCTCCGGCGAGGCCGGTGACGAGGCCGCGAACCTCCGGATGGTTGAAGTCATAGGCGGTCCAGCCGCCGTTGGGAGCGCGGCGGGCGTCGGTGGAGACCATGGTCTCCGGCTTCCGGCGTTTCAGCTCCGGGAGGTACTCCCGCGTCCACTGGTCGTGGATGTCGTTGAGCCGGATCAGGGCGAAGCACTCCATATTGTTTTTTCGGGCGTATCTGGCGGCGAGCTCCAGGGGATCGGTATCGAATTTCTCCGCCAGCTCCGCCGCGATGTTTTTCCTGCCCCTGTGCACAAGATAACGTTGGGCGATTTTGCTGCGGGTGGTGGTCTGGAGCGCCACCAGGAAGGGGCAATAGGCGAACGCCGTTACCTGGGGATAACGGTAACGGGCCAGTTCGATGGAGTAGAAAAGCTCCTCCGTGACCGGCCTGCCGCCGCTGTTCCAGGAGCCGTCGCCGCCGTCGTCGTCGACCAGGATTTGCCGGGGCCGTTCCAACGCCTCCTGCCGGAGCTGTTCCCAGTTTCCGGCGGCGACCAGCGGCAATGCGGCGAACAACAGAAGTGAAAAGCGCTTCATCACAACAGATTCTCCGAACGTTTCAGAAGGTTGGCGTTGTAGTAGTTGAGCATGGTCGCGTTGATGTTGGCATTGCCGGGGCCGGAGACGTTGTAGTTTTCAGGATTCCCCTTCATCAGCGCGGCAAGCTCGGCGGGAAGAAGTCCGGTTCCGCGCCCGTCCGCCATCGCCATCTGGATTTTGCCGGAGTGGATGGCAGCCGGAGCGTCGTCCCCGTTCGGCGCAATGCCGTGGAACTGCCCCCGGTTGGTTTCGCTGTAGGAATCGGCCAGTACGAATGTCGTCTGCGGCTTGGTGAAACGGTAGATGTTGATGCCGCGCAGTTTGTTGCCGTCGCCGCCGTTCGCCCGGCTGCAGTAATAGTTGTTCGCCCAGGGGCAGCCGGCGAGCAGTCCGACGCCGTAGGTGAACTTGGGACCGGAGTCCTTCCAGTTTGCGGCATCCTCCCCGGCGGGCAGGGTGGGGCATTTCCAGATCTTGCTCCCGGCGTCGCCGAAACGGGTCGCCGCCAGGATTCCGGCCCAGGTCTGCGCGGAGGTGCCGGCACCCGGAATTGTCACCCTCAGCTGTTTGTCGTTGTCGTTGGTGATGAAGAACCCCTTGTAGGAGTCGGCGTACAGGATGATGAAGGTGCCGTTGTTTTTCAGGTTGCCGAGGCATGCCGCGGCGCGTCCGCGCTCCCGCGCCTGCTGCAGCGCGGGCAGCAGCATTGCCGCCAGGATGGCGATGATCGCAATTACAACCAGGAGTTCGATCAGGGTGAAAAATCCTCTTTTCATGTGAAACCTCCCTTCATTATGATATGTCAGGACAGCGCTCCCGCCGCCCAGAGCAGACCGCGCAGCGTCAGTTCCCGCGCCTCCGGTACATCGAAGTCTTTCGCCGCGTGGCCGAGCGAGGAATAGAAGACTTTTCCTTTGCCGAAACGGCGCTTCCAAGCTACCGGCATGACGGTTCCCGCCGCCCAGAAAGCATGTTCCGGGCCGATGACCGTCGTTGCCAGCACTTCATTGCCGGGGTCGGTATGCATATAGTATTGTTCGGAATGCATGGCGAACTCTTCGGCGAGGCCCGCTGTGATCGGATCTTCTTTGACGATTTTGACCGTGTAGTCGATGATGTTGCCGGGGTGGGCGACCCACTGGCCGCCGCAGATCCACTGGTAATCGGTGCATTCGCGGAAGGAGTCGCCGAAACCGCCGTGCCAACCGCCGATTCCGGTTCCGTTCATGACCGCCTCGCGGAGACTTGCAATCTGCTCATTGGT
>JAVBSA010000435.1:0-8165 GCA_031556915.1 Victivallis sp. | reverse complement strand
TTTTCGGCATTCCTTCCAGATCGAAGAGCGCGACGAGGAGGGGATGGATTGCTTTTGCGCTTTCCGCGGGAAAATGGAGACCGCGTCCCGCCTGGGCCAGCATTGCTTTGATGGCGGCGCCTTCGGGGCGTTCGAGGAAGTCGCGGCCGCAGAAATCGGGTTGGAACTTGACGATCCGGGTGCGGCTCCATTCGGGGCCGGTGCTGTCTGAGTACCGGGTGAGGTAGTGGTGCGGCAGCATGCCGCCGGTGAGGACGAGATCCCATTCCGCGAAGGGTTCGAGCGAGACGCCGACAAAACGGGTGCCGAACCCGGATTCCACCAATGTCAGTTCGCATTCCGGGTGGACATGGAAAACGCAATCGAGTACCGGACCGCAATTGTATTCGGTACGGAACGAGGCTTCCGGATGGAGGAGAACGGTTTCCAGGTGATATTTCATACGGAGAAAATATCATAAAAGCGTGAAATGTCAAGACCGTGCTTGAAGACGTGCGTTTCGGGGCTATTTTTACAGGAGCCAAATGCATAAGGAGCCTGTCAATGAACAATTTTTTGTGGAATAGAGAAACCGGGGATATCTACGGGGAGTCGCTGCTGTTTACCGGGGCCGGGAGTGCTTTGCTGGCTTTCCCGGCGCGCCGGATCGAAGCTGTGCGCAACGCGGTGAGCGGGGAAATTTACCGGGAGGGGGAGGATTTCTCCTGGGTTCCGGGGGGACGGGACTTGCGCCGGACACCGGAGTCGAAGATTCCGTTTCTCGGCGACGATTTTCTTTACCCCGACCCGGCCGTGACGGTGCTTTATCCTGGCAAGGGGGCGCGTGGGATCAACCTCGCCTCCGGCTCTCCGACCGGGCACATCGCGTTCGACGGACAGGATTATTTTCAGCGGCATCAGGTGGAGGTGGACTATGCGACCGATGCGGCGCTGCCTGAACTGGAGGCCGCTCCGGCGGGTAAACTGCCCCGGTTCCGAACCGCAAAACACCTGGAACTTCTGTTCATCGGCGACAGCATCACCGACGGCTGGAACGCGACCGGCAAGGTCGGGGTTGCCCCCAATCAGCCGCCCTGGCCGGGGCTGGTCGCGGAGAAGCTTGGCGGCTGCCGGGTGAAAAACAGCGCGGTTTCCGGCTCCGGTTCCAATTCCGCGGCGGAGCATCTGCGCGGGGCGCTGACGGATATTGCGCCTTCGCTGATTTTCATCGCTTACGGCATGAACGACCTCTCCCGGCTTGCGCCGGAGGAGTTCCGCAAGAATATCGAAGCGGCCATTGCGGCCGGAACCGAGCTGGCGCCGGGAGCGGAATTCGTACTCATCTCCCAGATGCAGGGCAATCCCCAATGGGATCTGACCCCGCCGGGCAAGGCGGAGCTGTTTGCCCGCGAATTGCGGGAGATCGCCGCCGCGTCTCCCCACGTTCTGTATGTTCCCCTCTGCGAGCTGTGGCGCCTCCTGACCGACAACAAAAAGTTTCTCGACACGACGGGGAACGGCGTAAACCATCCCAACGACTACGGCCACCGGATCTACGCCGCCGCGGTCATGGCCATGTTGCGATAACCATTCTTTATTCCAATTGGGTTCAATACCTCGCCCCTTCCGGGGCGACTTTCGAAATCCGGGTGAAACATCCGGCGAAGCTTTTGCCAGGTAGGGCGCTCTGTCCCCAGAGCGCCGTTCCCGTTGTATGGGCTTCAGGGCAAAATCGCGCACCAAGCTCGTTCCGGAGAGGGAAGAGCTTACTATATTTCATCTCCAGTCCATACCCGGTAGAGTTTGCAACGAGAACGGCTGCCTGGGACAGGCAGCCCTACCTATGCCCTTGACAGACTCTGACGAAATTCCCGATACCTCGCTCCTCCGGGGCGGGGTACCCGCTTGTGACGGCGGTGAAGAAGGTGATTTGCGGTGTACGGTGCGGGGCAAGTCGTCAAAGTTTCCGGCGCTCCCGGGCAGGTCTGTTTCGTCGCCAACCAGACCGGAAGCTCAGAATTGGTTCTGGAGTTCGGCAAAACGCCGCGAAACGCCGAATGCTTCAAGGTAACGTCAGCCGGGCCGGACGCCATCCAAAGGAATCGCCCGGGCAACGATTCCGGCCTCCGGGTTCAATTCTGATATTTGACGGATTCGCGCTGGATCAGGCGGTAGGGGATCCGGAACTGCATTGCGGAAGTCCCGCCGCTTTGAACGCCGTCCGGGTGGTGTAACTTTCGGTTCCCGAGCAGCTGCCCGGAATGTAGATGGTCATTCAGTAAATGCTTTTCAGAATCCAGTTGTCGAAGTAAGCGCGCGGCTTCACTGCCGTCTCTCCGAGCTGTTGCCAGGTCAATGCGTTCGCGGAACCATCCAGAAAACCGGCCGTGCCGCGCCCGCGGTGAATGACATGCACATTGGCCGCGCCCGAATTGCGCGGATTGATATAGTACCACCCCGTTTCAGTGCCGACCGAAGCCGCAGCCGCGGCACTGTCGGCCACGATGAAAATCCTGGAAAGGCCGGTCTTGGCGCGATTGGTGTAAATGAACATCGACAAACCGCCGGCGTCATACCACCCGTTGTTGTTGGTATGCCCGTTACGCGGAAAAATATCCCCGATGTCCGCGACCAATGCCCCCAGACTATCCAGCGGCATGACCATGCCGTAGGTTCCGGCAGAAGCAATGCTCTTCGTTCCGATCGGACTGGTCCAGGTGGAGATGTAGCGCGCCGGCACACCGGACGACGGACAGGTCAGGCTGACCCACGGCAGGTAGGGTGTCCTGATGAGATTGCCGCTGGTTCCTTCTCCGCTCAGGAGCGTATTGAATAAGTGTCCCGCCGATTTAGCGACCATGCAGCCGTAATCGCCCTGGTAGAGCGCCTGGGCGAGCATGAACTGCTTCTTGCGGTTCAGACAGGTCGTAGTCTTCGCTTTTTCGCGGGCCTGGCTCAGCGCCGGCAACAGCATGGCGGCCAGAATCGCGATGATGGCGATCACGACTAGGAGCTCGATCAATGTGAAACTCCGATGCGCTTCTTTTCGGCAGCAATTCATTTTTCGTCATCCTTTCTTTTCTGTTGGAACACCCCGGATCGCCTGTGCCGGAATTGATATTTCATACCATTTCTTTTTGATTATTCGGCAAGTTCCGTGTGCACTTCGTGAGATTGCATCACCCCCATGATGCGGGAGATTTCAAATACGTTCGCCGGACTCCACGCAGCCGAGACTGACGGTTGAACCTCCCAGTTCGGAGCCGCCGTGCCGGAGACCCGCCATGCCGCATCGGAGACGATGTTTTCCTCACCGCCGTCGGCATAACGGATGCGCAGATCAAGAATGGCCGTAGCCTGACTCGGTGCTTCCGCCGCGATGGCGATCAGATTTTCCCCGGAACTCAAATGAGCGGCGATATCATAACGCTTGAGTACCCAGGCCTGATCGAGCCGTTTGGCGAATTTCCTGCCGTTGAGATAGAGTTCGCCCCTGTCGGTACAGGCCAGCAATTCGGCGGAAACTGGTTTATCCTTCAGATGAAATGTGCGGGTCAGGAAAGCTTTGGAGCCGAGCGCACGTGATTTTCCCCAGATTTTATTGGCGTTCCCGGTGTAGCGAAGAGGGTTGGAGAAATCGATTTTGACTGTGCCGACCCGGTAACGCCGGAAGCCATCGTCATTCTCCAGCGGTAGCGCGAACCCGGGTTTTCCCATCGCGTTGCCGATCGAGAAATAAAGCTCGTAAGTTCCGGGCGGGAAATCGATCCCCGCCATGCTGTTCGCATTGACGGCAAAATCGCACGATATCTTTTTGACCGGGGGGGCGCCGGCGGAGCCGACCTCAAGTTCGCGCACATTGAATGCATCGGACCCGAGCACCGCGACCAGGCCGCCCTTCGCATCCTTGACGGTCAGCGCGGGATAACCGCCGGGATAACAGGGGGCAACTCCGGCATTGGCCAGCGAGAAGGTGACGCGGAACGGTTTTTTCAGCGTGATGCTTGCCGGATACTCGATATCGTGCAACTGAAGACGATAGCCGAGACGGAGGTTGATCTTCGAAAGATGACCGCCCAGTACCTCTTTTTCGATATCGGGATAACCGTTAATGCTGAGATAACTCGCGTGATGGCGCTCGACCGCTTCCAGCAGCCGGGCCGGATTCCAGGTTTTTTCGCGGATGCAATTGCTTAAATGGTTGTGTTCCAGGATTACCGGCATCGTTCGCCAGTAGCGCTGGGCGAGCTCTTCGTGATACCAGGGCGGGTTGCTGTGTACGAGGATAGAATCGTCCCGGAACGTGACTCCCATTTCCCGCAGCTGTTTCATCAGCGGGAAGTCGTCGCCCGGCGTCCCCGGCCCGATCACGTCGTCGGATATGGCCAGCAAGGTATTCGGAAAATATTTCCGGTGAAGTTTCGCATGCAGCAGCGCCAGCCGGTCGGTTTCCGGCTGATGCAGTCTCTGGGTGTAGAGGGTGTGCCCTTCGCCCCACAGCCCGAAAGTGCCGATATCGATGAAGGCCACATCCGGGTTGTTGCCGTAACGTTTTCCGGCGGCGGCGAGAAACGCCTCGAGTTTCTCCAGATAGACCGGATCGTCGAAGATCGGGTCGGAATAGGTTCCTCCATTGTCTTTCCATTGATAGACAAAGGGTTTCGCTCCGGCCTCGTAGACCCAGAGCGGCGTTGCATTGACGGTTGCCATCGAGGTGACGAAGCGCAGCGCAACCTTCTTGCCGCTGTCGATGAAACGCTGCGCAGCGGTATCGACCAACGACCAGTCGATGCGGTCTGGAGTCGGTTGCAGCACCGACCAGATCAGCCGCAGATAGACGGTGCTGCAACCGTCGAAGCCGTCGAGTGTATCGGTGAGTTCCGCCGGAGCGTACAGCGTCGAATAAGCACACCACCCCATCATGGGGTTGATCAGCGCCTTGCCGTTATCCTGAAACGTCTGTTTGACCGTTTCCTGTCCAGGAAGCGCGAAAATGGCGAATGCCATCAAGAAAAACATTGCAATACGGGCGGTAAAAGTCATGATGCTGTCCTTGTTAAATCGATTATTTCAATAGGATGTCCCGAATGACGACCAGATTCCGGACGCCACCGATCTCTTCGAGCCATTTCCGCACCTGGTCCGTCTGCCACGGACCGCTGCCCGGTCCCTTGTCGTCCCTGTTGTTCTCCCACAGCCACGGGGGAGTCGGCCAGACGGCAATCTGCGGCCGGATCGCACCGTACACCTGTTTGCTCACGCCGTAGGAACCGTGGTGCGCCATCTGGACGATATCCGACTTCAGTTCCGCACCATAGTCGCGTAATAACTTTTCACCCGCCAGAATCGACAGGTCCCCCAGATAAAGCAGCCGTTTCCCGGCGATTTCCACTGACAGGACCGAGCTGCTTGCATTCAAACCGGCGAATTCCGGCTCGTAAACCCGCAGAACCTTAATGCTTACGCCGTCGATCTCAATCGACTCTCCGCGCTCAAGTTCGACAATCCGGGCGCCGGAAGCAGTCAACGCCTGTTCGGTCTCCCGCAGCAGTTTCAGGCTCGCCGGTTCCTGTTCGGCCACCATCTCCGCCGGAGGAAATTTGCGATACACCGTCTCAATGACCACATCTTCCGGCCGTTCGGCGACGACCCCGTTGAAAGCCGACACATGATCCACATGCGGGTGTGTGAGGAACCACGCACTTACGGAGTTGCCGTATTCTCTGATCTTTTGCAGCAGATATTCCGCATCTTCCCGATACCCGCCGTCGATGACGATCAGTTCGCCGCTCCTGGTGACGATCAGCGACGAGAGCATCTGGCGATTTCGGCGGTTGGCCAGAAACAGCACCTTTTCGCCATCGAAAAGCCCATCGGCCGCCTCTTCCGCAAACGCGACCGGAAGGAGCAACAGCCCACCGGCCAACAACCGGAAAAACGATGAAATCCGGAACAGTTTCATTGACATACCTCGTTGCGATTTAATGGATATTATATAACAATTTTCATAAAAAACCTTGAAGAATTCGCATTTTTATAGTACATTCAAGCCAAATTGGAGTTTTTTTATGGCGCTTTCCGTCCGGCATTTTCACTATCAGACCCTGCGCTGGTATTCCGGCCAGCAGATTCAAGTTCATTACAGCGAGCCGGGAACGCATTCCGCCAAAGATTTCCATGATCATGATTTTACCGAAATCGGCATCGTCACGAGCGGAGAGGCGCAGCATCTGGTCAACGGAAAAAGTCATCCGGTCAAAAAGGGAGACATCCTGCTGTTGCCGCCGGATACCATTCACACCTACGACCACGCCGGCACGCTTGAACTCTACAATATCATCTATTGCACGGAGAGGATCAGCATCCCGATCTTCGAGGGGACCGAATTGCCGTTGTTCCGCCGTTTCTTTTCCACGGAGAGCGGCCAGCATCATCCGTTTTTTCCCGTAGTCAGCCTCGAGGAGGACGAGTTGAACGGGGTGATCGCCCAGGTCAGACGGCTTCAGGATGAAATTCAGAACCGGCAACCGGGGTGGCAACTGGCGAGTTACGCGCTCTTCCTGGAATTGATCACATTGCTGGTGCGACATAGCGCCAGGCGGAATCCCGAAAGATATGCACAATTCCAGATCAGCGAGGCGATCTCCTGCATCAACCGGAATTACGCCCGGAAAATCACGCTGGAAGAACTGGCCGGAATCACCAGAATGTCCGTACGCAATTTCACGCGGCATTTTCGCGAATATACCGGCTGTTCTCCAGCCGGGTACCTTCAGGAATTGCGGTTGCGCCGGGCTGCGATGCTGCTGGAAACCACAAACGCCGGGGTAACGGAGATCGCATTGCGCTGCGGCTTCTGCGACGGCAACTATTTTTGCCGCCTTTTCCGTGAAAAGCGCGGAATCACCCCCCGGCGCTACCGGTTGTCCCGGAGAGACGGCGCTGAAAACTGAACCTCGCCTTACGCTTTTTCAGCATGAATCGAATTCTTCGACGTTTCGGGGCAACGTCAGCCTCCGGCCTTCGGGGCGCGGTCACAGCTGTTTGACGGATTCGCGCTGGATCAGGCGGTAGGGGATCCGGAACTGCATTGCGGAAGTCCCGCCGCTTTGGAAGGCGTCCAGGCAGTCGACCGCGCATTTTCCCATTGCGGCGAAATCCTGGCCGACGGTGCTGAGCGGCGGGAAGGTGCATTCGCTGATATTCTCCGCCTCCCAGGAGATCAATGAAATATCGTCGGGCACATGCAGTTTGAACAGGGAAAGGACCGACAGCACCCGGTGGCCGGTTCCTTCCGCCGCCACCAGCAGCGCGGTCGCGTTGGAGTGAACCAGCACGCCCAACGGTTCATAGAGCGAAGCATTGTGAGAGGCGGTGCGCACCCGGCCCGGATCCAGCTTCCGGCGCTCCATCGCTTTGCGGAAGGCGTCTTCGCGGATTGTCTTCGCCCATTCCTCGGCGCTGACCTGCAGGAAGCCGATTTCCCGGTGGCCGTGGCGGTAAAGATGATCCACCGCCAGGTCGATTCCCTGACCGTCGTCGGAGAGGATCGAATAGACCTGGTCGTGCGGCCGCCGCGGCGCGTTGATCAGAACCAGGGGCAGCGGCTGTTCGCGGCTCCAGCGTTCGGAGATCCGGTCGCTGTAGGTCATGGATATGGCGCCGCAGAACCGGTCCGGCGTCACCATGTCGAGGTCGCACTCTCCCAGCACCATCACCCGGTAATTCCGGGCGTAAAGCTCCCGGCTCAGCGCCCCCAGCAGCGCCGCCGGATAGAAGCCGGAGGCCAGCTCGAGATTCGGTTCGTACACCGGGTGGATGATCGCCACCGTGCGCCGTTCGAAGGCAGCATGGCGGTAGTGAAGAAGCCGCACGGCCTCTTCCACCTTCCGCCGGGTCTCCGGCGCCACCGGGTGGCGGCCGTTCAATACCCGTGACACCGTGGCCGGGGAACAGCCGCTCGACCGGGCCAGATCGCGAATGGTGATTTCTTTCATATCGTTTACAATAGCTTTGTTTCCTGAAAATGTCAAACTTTAATTTTGTTTCACAGATATCCCATAACTTCCAGAAAAGACCGATTCGTGACAAGGTTTGAGCGTGGGGTTTCTGAATTTCGGATCCCCCGTGTTGTCAGATATAGTCTTTGTTGAGCTTGAATGGTCAGAAGTCAAACTCCATTTGAC
>JAVBSA010000459.1:0-4162 GCA_031556915.1 Victivallis sp. | reverse complement strand
TCATCTTGAACGGAAACGATCCCGCCGTCTCCGGCGCATCCCAGATTTTTGGACGGAAAGAAACTGAAACAACCGTATTCGCCGAAGGAACCGACACGTTTGCCTTGAAATTCCGTGCCGATCGCCTGGGCGGCGTCTTCGATGACAATCAAATTGTGCTTCTTTGCAAGCGCCATAATGGGATCCATATCGGCGGCCTGGCCGAAGAGGTGAACCGGCATGATGGCTTTGGTGCGCGATGTGATCTTGCGGGCGATGTCGGCCGGGTCGATGTTGTAGGTGACGGGATCGATGTCGGCGAACAAGGGGGTGGCGCCGACGCGGACGACCGCGCCCGCCGTGGCGAAGAAGGTGAAGGTCGGGATGATGACTTCATCGCCGGCTCCGATGCCTTCGACCATCAAGGCGATGATGAGGGAGTCGGAACCGCTGGTGACGCCGACGCCGAATTTGCTCTGCGAGTAGGCGGCGACCTCTTTTTCGAGTTTATCGACCTTGGGGCCGAGGATAAAGTATTGGGAATCGGAGATTTCGGCTATTTCTTTCAAAACCGCGTCTTTGATCGCCGCGTACTGAGCTTTGAGGTCGAGCAATGGAACCGCCATGGTATGGACTCCTTTTATATTCAAAAAGTTGGTGTCGTTTATTTAATATACCACAGCTTTCCGAATCTTTCGAGCCGGTTCCATACAAAATCACATCTTTCCTCATCCGGGCCGAATAGGTCGACCCGTCTTCAGCGTTCAATGCTCTCCACTTAACGGGAAATGCCATTTTTTTGACCACGAAACACACGAAAAACACGAAAAAATTCAGAAGAAAAAAACTTTCGTGTGTTTCGTGGTCCTTTAAATGAAGAGTATTGGTCTTCAGCGTTCGAACCTGAAGTTCCGGATAACCGCGCCGGAGTCGCCGCCGGTTCCCCTGAATTGAAACATGAAACCGTTGATTTTTTCCGGGGGGAGCTCATCGTTCAGCAGCGCCTTCAGGGGAATCGCCGCTTCCTGAAAGGTTTCGGGGTCGTTGTCGACCGCTTTCCCGGGGAGGTAATCTTCCACCCGAACCCATTTGCCGCCGGGCGATTGTATCTGGCCGCGCTCGTAAAAACGGGAGGTGAACTGCAATTGCTGTCCGCCTTTTCCGTTCCCGAAGCGGTCTTTGCCGCCGTTGATTTCAAAGCGTATCATCGTTTCGGGTGTGAGGCCGAGAGATGCAAGGCCCCGGTTCCGGACCAATGCTCCCGACCACGGACCGGTTTGGGCGGAGACTTCCATTTCAAAACCGTCCGGCAACGGCTTTACCTTCAGCTGGCCGAAGCCGGTCAATTCCGTTTTATCAAAAGGAATCGTTTCTTTGCGCCTGCCGTCATACTGTTCGGCGGTAATGCCGATTACGATCGGTATTATCTTGTTTTTCGCGGAAACAATGTCCAGCGCGTCGACCGCCAGCTCCGGCTCGGGATTTTCCCAGCGCCAGCAGTGAAACCCCCGGCCATCCCGATTGCGCCATGCGATCAGGGGATTTTTCTCTTCGTGAAGCCACCAATCCCAGAGGTTGACGCCGGCTACCACCGGAACGTCGAGTGTTTTCCCTCCGGCGTAACGGATGCGATAGGTCATTGCCGGGATCTTGTCGGAGCACCAGGCGGCGGTATGGAAGAAGTAAAGCGCTTTCACTTTTGTTCCCACCGGAATCCCCTTCACCGCCTCCGGCAGTTCGCCCTTTTGAGACGAAGAAGCCATGACGATGCAGGTTTTGTCTTCGTTTTCATCGAACCGGATGAGATCGCAGGGAATCCCGAGCAGGTCAATGATGCCCCACGGCACGCCGGTCAGCGAATTTTCGCGCCCCTGATCGGTCCAGCCGCCTTTGCCGTCGCCGGCCACCTGATCGATGAATCCCCGGTTGCAAAAAGGCCGTAAGTCGATGGTTTTCAGGAGGGTGGGGTCGGCCTGGTAACGGAAGTCAGCTTCCCGGCGTTTTCGGCGTTCGGACTCGATGGACTTCCGTTTTTCGGCATATTCCTTTTCGAGGTCAGCCGCCGCAACAGGAGGGAATGAGCCGAATTCAGCCGCGTCTCCGAAACAGAGCATCAGCCGCTGCTGCGGTTCGATGACGGCCAGCGCGCCTTCGGTGTTTACCGGCAGTTCGCGCCCGGCAAAGAGCTCCACTGCCGGCGAAAGCATTTTGCCGCGCGGTTTCACCCGGACGAGTTTCGGGTAGCGGTCGAAATTATAGAGGCAAAGCAAAGTCTTGCCAGGCTGGTATGAAGTGTGGAGTTCGAGGTTGACCGCAAGATCCTTCTCCTTCGCCCGAATGATCTCCGCCCGCGGCTCGACGCCGTGCTGCGCCAGGATGCCGCCCAGCAGGGAAGCGAGGGCATAATCCTGCATTTCGGGGGTAAAGAGGTAGGCGCTCCCTTTGCCGAGGCGGGCGCGGAAGATTGCGGGCGTTCCCCCGAAGGAGCCGATGGTCTCCCATTGGGCGGCATCCGTGATGCGGCGGTCGTTGCGCCCGCGGATTGCACCCGGCAGCAGTTTTGCCTGCGGAAAGGCGGGAGTCAGCACTCCCGTCACCGGCGAGGCGAGCATCTCCACCCGGAAGGGCGGCAGTTTCTTCCATGGCGCGGGGTGCCCGTATTCGTCAAGGCGCATGAAGTCGCGCCCGAGGATCAGGATGCCGCCCTTTTCGACGAAAGCTTCCAGGCGGGCGGCACTTTCCGGGTAGATGAAGCCGACGCCCACAGCCGCGATTGCTTTATAATGGTCCTGGCGGTTTTCGGCCAGTTGCTCCTCGAGGATAACGTCGGTTCCGTAATGGGAAAATTCCAGCGCGGCGGCGAGGTGGGTGATTTCGTTCTTCTCGACCTTGCCGACGGCGGCCGAATAGCGCTCCGTCGGAAAGGAGACCAGAATCGCTGTTTCGGCGTCGGCATGGCGCCGTCCCCGGGCGAAATATTCCTGAATTTGAAAAATTTCCCGCTTGGCGGCCATGATCGACAGAAGTCCTTCGGTCGGATAGGCGTAGGGGTTGAGAATCATCCAGGGGAAGCGTTCGGCGACCGCCCGGCCGCCCTCCGCGGAGCCTTGCGGCTTCCAGTCCCACGCCCGTTTGGACCATTGAAACAGATAGGTGACGCTGCTGCCGCGCAGGAAATCAAGCCAGATGGTGTTGAACGTCGCCCGGTAATCCGGCCCGGTGTAGCATTCGCCGTTATGGATCGGCTTGCCGTCAGCCAGGGCGCGGAAGAAATGGCGCTGAAGAATTCCTTCCGGAAGGCCGGGCGCGTTGGCGGGCGTGTCGATGGCCGCCTCCGAAGCGGCCTCCGCTCCATCCGACCGGATGATTCCGCCGCCGGTGGCGACGGAGACGGTCTGCATATCCTTGTTGATCCGGTAGAGGTTGATGTTGCTGCGCGGTAAAACGCGATAATAGCTCATTCCCATAATCTGGACACAGAAGCGGGCCGCGGGATCGATTTCGCGGATGGTCTTCATCCCGAAGCGGCAGAGGTCGGCGAAGCCCTCTTCGAGGAACTTGGACCAATCCACCCGGAGACCCGGGAATTCGGTCTTGGTCCTGAATTGCGATGCTGCCTCAAAGGAGGAATAGGCGCTCCGCCAGAGGGTATTCAAGCGGTCGACGGAACCGTATTTCGTCTCGAGGAACTTCGCGAAAAGCGCGCGGTTATACTCCGACGGATCATCATAAGCGGGCTCGTTGAAAAGTTCGTACATCAAAACCGGCGAGCCGGATTCGACCGCGTCCTTTGCCCCGCTTCGCCAGTAGTCGCAATACATGGCGCGTCCCGCCGGGTGAAAGATGTTGAAAGGAACCCAGTGGTTGTTTTCGCCGCTGCTGAATCGGTTGACCGCTTCCGGGGGGACAAGGTCGGTTGCGGATCCCAGCTGCCACGGGAAGCTGGTGAAATCGACCTGCTGCGGCAGTCCGGAGGCGCGGAGCCGGCCTCGCGCCGCCAGTTCTTCCTCGCGGTATTTGAGCGCCGGTTTCTTCTCCTGAAGATGGCGGAGCAGGGCGAAGGTCGAGACCGTGTCGAAGCCGAGTTTCTGGGCGCTTTCGTAGTGAAGCGGTGTTTCATAGAGCCATTTGAGTTCCGGAGCGTAGCCCGCGGTCGGGAGAACGTCGGCCCAGAGTCCGGTCG
>JAVBSA010000020.1:0-8434 GCA_031556915.1 Victivallis sp. | reverse complement strand
ACACAGAATCCTTCAAGGGTGTAATAATGTTTGACCGGCACGTCGAGAGCGCCGAATGCGGCGCGGTCGCCGGATTTGGCGTGGCCGTCGAAAAATCCCGCCGTGGCACTGCCGCCGTGACAGTAGTGCACGGAAGCCATGGTCGTGGGAGACCGGTAATAGTCGAGATAGTAACAGGATGATCCCGGCGCGTTGTTGGGCATGGAGTCGCTGCAGGCGAGCGTGCCCGAAGGCTTCCTGAGTTTCGCCAGGAAATAGAAGCCGAAATCGTTGCCGGTTCCCTCCGGATCCACGACGCAGAACCTGCCGATTTTATCCTGATCCGCGGCCGTGGCCCAGCCCTGCAGGAAAGGTTTCGGGTAAAACCAGCCGATGGTTCCGAAGAGGTCGATGCTGTTGTTCTCAGGCGTCTTCCAGTCCTTGTTGTAGATTGCGGGAACGTTCTTTGCGGTACAGGTAAACATAACCCATGGGACATAAACGGGTTGACCGTTGGCGACACCGGTATTTTTGATGCCCGACAGCATCAGCGCCGCCAGCCCATAGGGCTTGCTCTGGAACACCATGTAACCCGAGTTGTTATCGGCGTAGAACTGCTGGCCTTGCATCAGCTGTTTCTTGCGGCTGAGGCAATCCGTCATCCGGGCCCGGTCCCGCGCCTTATTGAGCGCCGGCAGCAGCATGGCGGCCAGAATCGCAATAATGGCAATAACGACAAGCAGTTCGATCAGCGTAAATTTTTCTCTGCGTTTCATTGTTTCCTCCTTCTTACGAACTTGTGGATCATTCCTCAAACCTTTCCTTTTGTACCTCCTTCGTTCAGATTCCTTACGGACGCGCGTTCGATCAGCAAACTTGGGACCTGGCGAACGCCGAACGATTTTCCCTGAAACAGATCATCCAGGCCCTCCCGAATCGCACGCACGTAACCGTCGAAGTCGCGGGCGACCGTGGTGAACGGCGGATCGCTGAGCGCGGCGGAAGGCACCTCCGAATTGACGACGACGCTGATATCCCCCGGAATCGAAAACCCGAGCGCCCGCGCCGCCTGACAGAAGCCGCGCGCCGAAAAGACGCTCAGCACAAAACAGGCGGTAAAGTGAACACCATGCTTCGAGAGATAACCGGCGACGGCGTCTCCGGTTCTGGCCATGCTGGATTCGCAGGAGCCCGGCTTGCAGTCGATCGTCAGCGGAGTTACGCCGTGAAGTTGAAGATAGCGGACAAAGCCGTCGATCTCGCGCCGGCAGCAGAGCGTCACCGATTCCGAAATCACCACGGCGATTTTCCGGTGTCCGTTCCGCAGCAGACAGTCCGCCGCCAGCATGCCGGAATATTCGGGCATGCTGTCGATGGCGTTTACGCCGTTGCACAGGATATGATTTTCGAGAAAGATGATCGGCACCTCATTGGCGAGAATCTTCGAAACGTCCGCCTGGGAGGATTTCGAAAAAGCGTAAGTCATCAGTACCGCGTCGCATTCCGTCCTGTCCGGCACCTGAAAAAGAGTGTTCGGCGTGGGGAACCGCCGCGAAAACCGGTAGCCGGGCGCCGAGAAGGCCGCCTCGAACCTGGAATCCAGCACCTGCCAATATTCGGCGGGCCAATCATTGTGCATGACGACGATGCGCCGCTCGGCGGGAGCGCGTTTTTTCCGCACGATGATTCCGACCTGCGGCTCGACCCGGATCAGCTTCTCGGCCTCCATCCGGGCCAGAACCCCTTCCAGGACCCGCCGGGAACAATGGTAACGCTCCATGATTCGCGAATAGGAGAGAAAACGCTGTCCCGTTTCGTACTCCGTCAGGGCGGCGCAGAGTTTCGCGTAAACGCTTGCAATATCCTTCTGTATATTCCTGGGCATTTCCGTCCGGTTCCTTTCCCTTGAAATTCAATATATATCTATGCTATTACGATACTCCAACTGTGTAATAAAAAATAGAACCGATGCTCATTGTTTGCAATCCGTTTGATCGTTTTGCGCCGATTTGCAATTCAAAGATCCATACATTATATTTCCTAAAACTCGAATCAGAGAGCAATATGACCGTCAAAGAATGGAAGTGCCTCTTCAACCGCCTCCGGACCGGAGAGGTCACGCCGGAAGCCGCCGCCGGGGAGAATCCCGAAAGCGCGGCCGCCTTTCCTTACGCGGGTGCCGAACTCCGGCGATTGGAGAGCGCGATCACCGTGGAGCGCAATTTCTTTCTGTTCTTCCTGACGGGAACGATTCTTTTCTTCGTCGTTTTTTTCAACCGCTCCGGCATCGGGTTGAAACTCATCTTTTATCTCTCGCAGATCGTTTGGGGGATGCAATTGTTCGGGTGCGTCCTGCTGCTGCGGTTCCGGCAGTTCACGCCGGGCCGCCGGATTCCACCGCTGGCGGATACGATTCTCTTTGCCTTGCTGGCCCCGGTCTGGGGGCTTTGGTATCTCCCGGCCTTCAACCGGATCACCGATGAAAAGAGCTCTCCGGCACTGCGCCGGGTTCTGTTCTGTCTCTGCTGGGGAGTGGCCGTCGCCCTTCTGATCATCGGCTTGTTTCAGATACCGGATGAAAAACCATACACTTCGTGGGAACGCCTCCCGGTTTACATCGTCTTAATCCTTTGCTGGCTCGGGCTTTTCACCCTTTTGCCCCACCTGATCTTGCGGCAGTGCGCCCGGCGCGCGGAAGCGTTGGAGTCTTACGCCCCCTGCCCTCCGCCCGACGCCGCCCTCACGGCAACGATCCGGTCTCGGAAACGAAAAAGCTTTTGGGGCAAATGCTTCTTCTGGTTCCTGTTCCTGATCCCGGTCATCATTCCCGGGATCACCTGGGAGATCGCCATGAAATACGCGGACGGCAAACGCGAAGCGATGTTCCGGGAACTGAACCGCCGGGGAATCACCACCTCCTTTGCGGACTTCACCCGCTCCCATGTCCCTTCACCGGAAGAAATCCGAAAAGAGTTCGCCGAAATCGCCAAGCCCATGGAGCAGCTGGAAGAACGTTTCCAGAAAGAAGATCCCGAAGACGCGGAACTGCGGGAGATATTATCCTCCAACCGCTCGCTCCTGGAGCAGGCCGACCGCTTCCTCGCCGCCAATCCCCGGTTGCGTTTTCCCCGTTACGACCTCCTAAAAGACAATGCTTATGACTATTACATACCGGAGGTCTACCAGGCCAAACAATGGCTCTTACTCAATTGCCGCCGGATCGCCCTGCTGCTGCGGGAAAACCGGGCCGGAGAAGCAGCGGAGCTGTTCGACCGGACGGAATCTCTCAATAACTACCTGCAAGACGACATTCTCCTGGTTTCCCTTATGGTTTCCATCAATAAAAAGAATAACCTGCTGAACCAGTTTGCGTTTTTCGCTTCCGGCGGCGCCATCGAAAGCGTGGAGAGCGAAACCATCCGCCGGTGGGCCGGATCCATGCAAGAACGCGAAGACGCGGTACGCTCCCGGATGCCGCTGATCATCGACTCGGAAATACTCAGTTTTCTCGCTATGACGAACGACACCGACGCCCTGATGCGATCCGCCGATGCATCGCCATTGCCGATTCTCCGTGTATACGATCCAGTGCTATTCCTCGATGCGGTATACGGGGTGAACCAGCTTCTTCAGCTTCGCGAGCTCTCCACCCGCGACTGCCTGCCGGAAATTGCGGAACAGATGGAAGCATATGACAAAAACATCAAAAAAAGCAGCTATCTTCTGCATATCGCAAGCAAAATGACAATCGGCGCCCTCAATAGCGTCCCCCTCAAGGTATCGCGCCACTATTCGCAGCTGCGGATCTGCCGCGCGGGGTTGTCGGTGGAGCTTTACCGGCGGAAGCACGGCGAACTCCCCCGTTCACTCGACGATCTGGTGCCGGAATTTTTGGAAGAAACGCCCAAAAGCCCCTTCACCGGCGATGTACTGCGTTATGAACCCAGCGAAAACGGCTCATACCGGATCGACGATCCCGGTTCCGACTTCGCCTGGGAGCGCTGAAATTTCCGGCTTTTTGTCCTCTCGTACTTGCAGCGGCGGAAAAACATCTGTATATTCTGAGAGGGGGAAATCATGAAGTGTATTGTTTTTCTTTGGGTGCTGCTTTTCGCCTGCTTTGCTTCGGCGGCGGACCGGGCGGTGCTGATTTTTCTCCAGAGCGGGGATGCGGCGCTTCAGCGCCGGGCGAAGGAGTTCCGGGGGCACCTGACCCGCGAACTCCCTCAACTCGGGTTTTCGCTTCTCATCTTCGACGAAAATTCCTCTTACGGCAAACAGGAGCTCGCCGACATCAAGGCGGAGCCGGAGGACCGGCTCTGGGTCTTCCTGTTCGGCCATGTCCAGACCGGGCGGAACGATCTCTATCTCAAACTGCCCAAAGGGGTGATAGCCGGCGCGGAATTCGCCTCGCTCCTCGACAAAGCGGGCGGGAAGCAGATGGTATTCTGCTTCACCGGGAACGGGCGCGAACTTCAGGATCTGCTTGCCGCGCCCGGTCGCGTAACCCTCTCCCCGGTGAGCGTCAAAGAATCGAAAAATCCGCCGGAATATCCGCGTTTCCTGCTCCCGGAACTGGCGAAAGCCGGCAGCTTCCTCCCGCTCCTGCGGGAGGCGGCCGCCGCCAATCAGGAATATGCGAAGCGGGAACGGCTCTATCTCAACGAAGTCCCGCGCCTCACCGTCGGCGAAGCGGCCTATGCCTACCCCTTTGCGGAACTCGATGAAGCCGCCCTGCCCCCGCTGCGCAAGGCGCGCCGGAGCATCACGCCAACAACACGGCAAGCCGCCCCGGTTCCGGCCGGTTGGGAGCTTTACAGCCCGGAATCGGAACGCGAGGTGATCGTCTCCGCCGACGGCGCCGTGACCGAGGTCGTGCGCGATTCCATTGTACCCGTCTCGGAGCGGGCGGTGCGCGACTACCGTTCGTTCCGCCTGCCGCGCCCGGCGCATGCGCTCGGGTTCGAGTTGAAACGCCTCGCCTACACGAATCCCGGCGGAACACCGGGCAAAGCCGCCTATGATGAACGCACGCAATCGATTCACGTGCCGGAACTTGCACCGGGCGGCAGGATCGATTGGGAATACTCCTTCCGCACCGCGCCGGGGAAAATCGGGGCGGGCGGCCTCACCTTCTATTATCCTCTGGGGAGCATCATCCCGAAACGGCAGGTCAAATTCTCCATTCTCCTCCCCAGGCAGCCGGAGGCGAAATTCGCCTTTTACGGAATCCCCTCTCCCGCCGTCGAGGTGAAGGAGGAACGTTACGGCACACGGCACACGCTTGAATTCACCGAAGTTCCCGCCTTCGAGCCGGAGCAGTTCATGTTTGTCGAAGATATGATTCCGGCCGGGCTGACCGTCTCCACCGTCGAAAGCTGGGAAGCGCTGACTGCCGATTACGCCAAAACCATCGAAGAATGCGATAAACTGGATTCCGCCTCGGAAGCGCTGGCGGAACGCCTCGCCGCCGGAGAAACCGAGCCGGAAAAAATTCTGGCGAAACTCTATGACTATATCAATGAAATCCGTTATAATACCACCCCCATCGGAGTCCGCGCCGTCCGCCCCCGGCTGCCGGGCGAGATGTTCGCCACCGGTTACGGCGACTGCAAAGACAAAGCCAACGCACTGGTCGCCATGGCGCGGAAGTTCGGAATCGACGGCTGTTTCGTGCTGGTCAACCGGGGCGGCCGCACCGATGTCGATTTCCCCGGCTGGCAGTTCAACCATGCGGTCGCCTATTTCCCGGATGTGGCGGGCGGGCTCTGGCTCGACCCGACCGATCCCGGCACGCCGTTCCGTTCGCTGCCGCCCGGCGACAACGGGCGCATGGGGCTCCTGATCCGGCCCGGCAAAGCGGAGTTCCGGGTGCTCAAACCGGCCGCGACCGAGGAAAACCTTCTGGAACTGACCATCCGCCACCCCGAAGGAACCTTTCTGCTGCAGAGCGGCGGGCTCTTTCTCTATCAGCGCAAACTCCTTGACCACGTGAACCTTGCCCTGGCGCGCCGCGCCGCAATCGCTGAAATTGTCGGCATGGGGATCACGCAGCTCGACGACCGCGATCCCGCCCGGATCACAGGGAGGCTCGACCTGACTCATCCCTTCCGGCTGCCGCGGCAATTGACGCAGGCCTTCCTGGCGCCGGAACGGAAATACGCGTTGTCGGTTTTCGACGGCCAGCCCTTCCGTTACCGCCTCAAAGTGCAAGGGCTGAAGGCAAAGGAATGGAGCTGGCGCTCCGCCTCGTTCGAAGCGCGGCGGACCATGACGCCGGACGGCTATCTGCTGGACTTGAATTTCCTCACCGGCCGGATCGAAGCCGGGGAGTATCCCGCTGTACGCAAAGCAGTTTTCTATGGAGAAACACGCAATGAATGAACTCGAAACGGTAATCCGCTCCATCGCCCCCAAACTCGATGAACTGAAACAGGAGATCGGCAAACGGATTTTCGGGCAGACCCGGCTGATCGACGAACTGCTCCTGGCATTGCTCTGCCGCAGCCACGCGCTGCTGACCGGCGTGCCGGGGCTGGCCAAAACCCGTCTCATCAAGACGTTGGCGGAGGCCGCCGAGCTGGAGTTCAAGCGCGTGCAATTCACCCCCGACATGATGCCCGCCGACCTGATCGGGTCGCATGTCCTCGAAGAGTGCGACGGCAAACGGCGTTTCACCTTCCTGCGCGGCCCCGTTTTCACCCAGCTCCTGCTCGCCGACGAAATCAACCGCACCCCGCCCAAAACCCAGGCCGCGCTGCTGGAGGCGATGGAGGAACAGCAGGTCACGGCGGACGGCTCGCACCTCCGGTTGCCCGAACCCTTCTTTGTGCTGGCGACCCAGAATCCCATCGAACAGGAGGGCACTTACCACTTGCCCGAGGCGCAGCAGGACCGTTTCATGTTTGCGCTCAACATCGACTACCCCGATTACGATTCCGAAATGCGCGTGATGCTCGAAACCACCGGCAACGCGAACGACGTTCCGCGCAAGGTGATTACGGCCGCCGAACTGATCGAATTCCAGCGGGCGGTGCGCGAGATCCCGGTTCCGCGTTCGGTGGCGGAATACACGCTTGCCCTGGTGCGCTCGACCCGGCCGGGGCTGGATGCGCCGCAGGCGGTCAACGATTTCGTGAAATTCGGCGCGGGCCCCCGCGCCTGCCAGTACCTCGCGCTGGCGGGCAAAGCGCGGGCGGCGGTCGAAGGCCGCTTCAATGTGTCCGAGGACGATGTCGCCACGGCCGCCCACCCGGTGCTCCGCCACCGGCTGCTGTTGAATTTCCGCGCCCCGTCGGAGAATATCACGCCCGACGACCTCATCTGCCATCTGCGTCAGGCACGGTGACTGCATCATGGCGGAAGCTCCTCAAAAGAAGCTCGACCTTGAATTTTTGAGCCGCGTCAGCAATCTCACGCTTCGCGCCGGGATGCTGGTCGACGGCACTTTGACCGGGATGCACCCGAGCCCCAAGCCGGGCAGTTCGCCGGAGTTCCGCGAATACCGTTCCTTCCGCCCCGGCGACTCCCCGCGCGACATCGACTGGCGCGCCTCGGCCCGCCGCGATGAAACCTTATTGCGGTTGCGCGACGACGAAACCCGGCTCTCCTGCCGGATTTTGCTCGATTGCAGCCGCTCGCTCGATTACGGCGGCAAAAAAGCGGTCTTCGCCAAGTTCGATTACGCGCGCCTTCTGAGTGCCGCCCTCATCCTCATCCTGCAGCGCCAGTGCGACGCAGCGGGGCTCACATTGCTGGGGGATACCGTGCTCGGAGACCATGGCGTGAGCCTTCGCCGCACCAACCAGATGCGGATGTTGGAAGCGCTGGAACAGATGACTCCCAAGGCGACCGACTGCGCGCTCCTGCCGGAACTCGCGCGTCTCGCTTCGGCGGCGCAACGACGTTCCATGCTGATTGTAATCTCCGACTTCTACACGGATCCCGATCAGCTTCACCGGCGACTCGAAGCGCTCGGGGAACGGAAGATCCGCACGCTTCTTCTGCAAATCCTGGATCCCTCGGAAATCGAACTCGAATGGGACGACCCCGTCCTCGCGGTCGATCTCGAAAACGGCCGGGAGCTTTTGATTCACCCCGATGAACGCCGGGCAAGCTACCGGAAACTGTTCGCCGATCATCTCGACGCCCTCAAACACGCGGCGCAAAGCGCGGGAGCCGAATATCTGCTCTGCCGCACCGATGAGATTCCCGGCCGCGCGCTGGGCGCGGCGACGGCGATGTTGCGGGAGGCGCGGCGATGAATCTCTTCTTTCTTTCATCCCTCGGTCTCGCGGGGGTGCTGGCGGCGGCGGTGCCATTGGTTTTGCACTGGCTCAACCGCAAGCCCAAATACCGCGTCCCGTTCCCCGCGCTCACCTTTCTCATCAAGAGCGAGACCAAGGCCCATCTCTCCGGCAGCTGGCGGAAACGCATCGTATTATTGCTCCGGCTG
>JAVBSA010000612.1:0-4893 GCA_031556915.1 Victivallis sp. | reverse complement strand
GAGCCGGATCCCGGCCGAGTTCCCAGCGCAGCCTTTCGCCCCGCATCCGCAGCGTCAGGTTCCAGCTGCCGGGTTCCATCACCAGCGGGTTGAGGTTGCGGGTGATGGAGGGATCCGGCTGGTACATCGCCCAGGCGACTCCGCTTGCGGCCTTCGGATCGACTACCGGGAAACAGCGGTGCATGGAGGCCGCCGTCACACCGTCGGGGAACGTTCCAGTAACCGCCGGAATCGAAGCGTTCTGCCGGAAAGAGTGACGCAGGATCGTAAACGCGTAGTCTCCCCGGTCGTCGAGTGCGGTCAAGTCGTTCTGTCCCTGAGGTTTTGCTTCGCTGATCACTGTTGCGCCGCCGGCGGCCAGAGTCAGCCCCAGTTGGTAGAAGCGCTGCGGCATCAGGACATCCTTTTCCGTCAGCAGGGGAAAGATGTAAGGATCGCTTTTACAGGAGGTAACTCTGCCGCTGAGCGCAAGATAGGGGGCCTTCCACCCCTGGACGAGAGAACGGCAGCTGACGTTCATGGCGATGACCGCAGTTTCGTCGAGGCGGTACTCCATCGCGTATTCGATTGGAGTTTTATGAAGCCGGGAGTTGCGCAATTCGCCGGTGAAACGGAGGCGCAGCGCTCCGTCCGCCTCCGGAAGAATCGCCAGTGCGGTTTCGTAATCCGCCGAAGAAAGCAGTCTTGTGCTTCCCATTTTGAGTTCGAGCTCCTGTTCGCACAGCAGTCTATTGCCGCTTTTGCGGTCGATGAACTCCATCACTCTGCCGCCGGCGCGGGACAAGCGGAGCGTGTAAAATTCGTTCTCCGCCTTCCAGGTTTGTCCTTCGGCGGTCAGGGTGATTTTGCCGCCCGGCATGACGCGGCGGAAATCGTCAGGCTGTTTCAGGCGTTCCGTAGTCGGGATGCATTCAAGAACGCTTTCGTTCGACGATATTAGCTGTGCGTGCAAGCCGGGAGTCCCGGCGAATCGGCGGTACAGCTCGAAGTCGCCGGCCGCATCCGTTGCCCGCAGAATCAGCCCGTCGCCTTGGGCGGAGAAGAAGCGCAATTCGCGCGCCAGGGGGTCGAGGGGCGAAAAACGCGATTCGAACAGCAAGGTATCCCCGATCGGCAGCTGTCGGAACAGCGTACGCTGAAAACTCGGCTGCAACGGAGGCATCGCGGCGAATTCGGCGTCCAGGAAATCTTCGAACAAGGTTTCGGCTCCGTTCGCCTGCCAGTCGCGCATATCGGTGAGCGGCAGGAGCAGTGTGCCTCCGCTCAACTTGATTTGAACTTTGTCCGGCAAACAGGTGTATTCGGCTGTTTGAGCCGGGGTGTTCCACTTGACGCGGAAGCGGACCGCACCGTCTTTTTCCTCCACCGTCACCTCAGGCGCGGCGGACTTGCATCCCGGCGCGGCGAGAAGGTCTGTCGCACTCATAAGTGTTTCGCCGGACGGAGTTTTCATCCAGTCAATCATACCTTGCTTCAGGTTGAAACCAAGCACATATCCGGGAGCGTTGACGGTGCCGTCCTTTGAAAGTTTCACGCCGTCGGAAGCCGTTTGCGCGGCGGTTTTCTGTTCCGGGCACGGCAGATTTTTCGCGCCGATCACCGCGGTCCCGTAAGGGGGCAGGAGCAGTTCCCGCCCCGCCGGGACTCCGCTGTAAAGATCGAACAGCTGCTTCCCGGCCAGCTCCGGGGGCGGCGTGAGAGTCGTTTTCACCGGTTCCGGGGAGAAATTAACCAGCCCCAGCACGCACTCTTTCCCCTCGCGGCGCAGAACGGTGAACACCATCGGGTGATCGCTGACGGGTTCTGTATAGAACGCTTCGCCCCGGCGCAGGGCCGGGAAAGCGCCGCGCATTTCATTCAGCCGCCGGATGTGGGCTCCGTGACCGAAATCAAAGGTGTCGAACACCATTGGAACTCCCTGAATCAGAAAGAGTACGGAGGTGATCGCCCGGGTTGCGGCAGGCCCGGCCAGATGTTGGCCGGTCTGGTGGTCGTTGCTGATCATGAAACGCATGGTGAGCGCTCCCGGCGGATTCGAGAGCTTCTGCTCTTCCAGATAAAGCGACAAACGCCGGACGAATTCGCCGGGCGGCAAATTTCGCATCAGAGAGACAAGGTGGGGAGAAAACAAATCATAGGTCATATCGGCCGCGATGGAGGCCGGGAGTCCGTGCGATTCGGCCAGCATGGCGTTGTCACGGCTGACTTTCCGCGAGGCGTTCCGGATGGTGTGACAGATGGTGTCCACCCCCATGATGCTGCCGCGCGGATAACCGAGGGCCGGCATTTTGCCGCCGTTCTGCGCCAGGAATTTCTGCCAGGCCTCTTCGTTAATATGCATAAACGGCTTGGCTTTTGAGTTGTAGATATCGCTGAACCAGATGATTCCCGGAGTTTTCTCAGGGAACCCCTCGCGCTGCCAGGTCGCGATCGGGTTGCCCGGCGCGTCGATACGGAATCCGGCAATGCCGAACTTGCTGTAAAACGTGCTGACCTCGGCCATATAGTTGTTCCAGGAAGGATTCTGGAAGTTGGCCGGGCGGCTGTGAAGCATATTGCCCGCTTCGGTGATCAGCCGCTGGTCGAACGCCGGCACCTGGCCGCCGTGGGGGACGATGTCCTGAAGCGTGCGGATATTCTGTTTTTTCATCGCATCGATCATGGCGCGGTACTCTGCCCAGCTGCCGAGGAAAATATCCGGAACATAGAAGTTGCTCGGCAGATAGCCGACATTGCCGGCTTGAACCGGACCCGTCCAGATCGTGTTGAATCCCAGTTCTTTGACGCGTGTCGCATATCCGGCGGCGTCTTTGAAGTTCGCCGTCTGGTGGCGTTGCAGAGCCAGCCCGTAAATGGCCGCGTCCGCCACCCACTCCGGCCGGTCGGCGGGGGGAAGAACTTTGATTGCTTTCAGAAATTCCGGCGCTCTGGTTTTCAGGGCCTGATCGGGGGTGTCGCTTGCCGTTTCTAGGAAAAAGGGATCGATCTCCTGCCAGACGCCGGGTTCACACCAGCCGGCCGCGTTTACATTGTACTGAATCTGCATCGCGTCGTTGTGACGCATCATCCGGATATTGCCGTGGTCGAGTTCCGGTTTGATGGTGAAAATCACGGTTTCACCCGAATCCAGGCCGGTCAGAAGCATCTTCTGGTTGGTGGTGATCCAGCCGTTGAGACCGGCAAAATTACCGGAACGTTTCCAGGCCTCGCCCGTCTCTTTGCTGAAATCGCTCCAGACGCCGGCGGTGGTGAAGAAAAATGTGCCCGGAACAAAATAATTCCCCCGGGGCGGCAGCATGTGGTTGTATTGGACTCCGCGGAATTTGACTGCCGAAGGACTTTTTGTGCAGAAACTCAACTGCCGGGCAAGGCGTCCGTTCTGACCGAACCGGATCACTTCCTTCGCCATGAAACGGCTGTTGCCGAGATGCAGCGTGAGTTCGCCGGAGTCGAAATGGTGTTTCTCCAGGCGCAGCGCCTCCGTCTCCGACAGTAGTTTGCCGTCCTCTTCGCGGATATCAATCGCGATGATTCCACTCGGGTTTTCGGCAACCGTTTTGCCGTCGTGCGTCAATTTGCGCCAGGAACCGTTGCCGGAATCGACCGTCATCTCCCAGGAGCCGTGCCGGAAAACCATCGTATCCGCCGCCGCCGCTAACAGCAGCGGAAGCGCGGCCGACAGAAAAAGTAAGAATTTCATTTCATCTCCTATTGTAAAACCAACGTCATGTAACCGAACGTATTATGCCCGTCGTAGAGGAAAGGCGTCGGCACGCTTGAGCTCAATTCGTCGCCGTCAAGATTCATCCTGATCATCATTACGCGGAGCGTCTGGCCCGGTTCCGCCGGATTGCCGAGCAGATAGCCCGGCAAGTCGCGGAATCCGATCCGGCCTTCGATCCGGTAACCGCCCGGCCGTTCCGCCGCCGCCGTCATCAACGAGGCGGGTTCATAATGCTCGATCATGAACGGTTCGCCGACCGAGGTGGTCGCCCACTTCTGATAGTGCGAAGCATCCGGGGCGACGACGATTTCGGCGTAGGTATGGAGGCGCGGGTCGGGCATGATAAAGAGTTCCACCGCGTCGCCCCAGTAAAGGCGGTCCCGGTTGATCCGGAGGTCGCCGTCGTCGAAATCCACCGCGAAATAGAGAAACTCTTTGTCATACATCAACTTCCATACCGACGGAAGAGCCTGGTGTTTGCGGGAGTTCAAAGGATACTCGCCGCGAAAGGTCAAGGCGTTTTTCCATGCCGCTTCCTCCAACTTCCCGTCGATCACCGGAGGGACGGGAGCTTGCGGCAGGTTCAACGTAACCGGTTGCGGCCAATCTTCTTCGCCCAGGCGGATGTCCGCGTCGAGTTTGCGGAGTTTCGCACGCAACTCCTCCCAGGGGCCTTCGCTGCTTCCCAGCAGCTCTGCCCGGATCAACTGATAATGGGAGTGGCGGAGGTGACCGGCCTTCCATTCGTAAGGCGTTCCGGCACGCTTTGCATATCGTTCCAGGAGATCGGCTATCAGAACCTGATCGGCCGAACGGCAGCCGGCCAGGCAGCCGACCAGCGCCGCCGCGGATAACAGTTCAGTAAGCCGGACCATAGACTGTTCCGGAAGCCAGCTTGACGCCGTAGCGCACGCCATATTCGGCCAGTTGATTGTCTCTGATGCTTGCGCAATGGCCGTCGAGGAAGAATACATTCCCCTGATCGCTGTGCGACAGCGACAGGATGCCGCCCTGCGGAACGGAGATGTTCCAGATTTTGCCCATCTGGGAACGGCCGCCTGAGACTTTTACACCGTCCCACCCGACGGTTTCCGCGCCCAGGATCCGGAGGCTCGGGCTGGCTTTGGCTGTGTTGAATTTCTGCCAGCACTGGTAGTCGCCGCCCACAT
>JAVBSA010000099.1:0-5480 GCA_031556915.1 Victivallis sp. | reverse complement strand
CGGATGAAAATTTCGCGCGCCTCGACCGGGTGGCTCTTGGCGTAATGAACCCGCCTGCCGTTGTGAATCAAGAGGCCGCCGAAAATCAGCCGTTCCCGGGCGTAGACGAAGCCCGATTCTTCATCCCATTCGGCGCGGTCGTAGACTTTGGTACAGAGATGGGGTGCGGCGATTTCGAGGTAGTCCGGCTTGATTTCGGCGTTCTGGCGCGCGAACAGGCGGCTGGTCTCCACCAGGGCGAACGAGAGCAGCCAGGCCGGGGCGGGGCGTTTCTTCGCCAGCCCGGAGCCGGGGAAAATAAGGTACTTCCGGTTGCCGGTGCCGAGGTAGATCTTCTCTTCCGGGAAGTAGCGGGCGATGTGGCGCGGGATTCCGGCCAGGATCGACAGGTGCAACAGGTCGTAGGAGATGTTTTGCAACACCCCGGGCATTTTTACCTGCCATTTGAGCTCGGCGGCGCTGTCGGCGAGGTCGGCGACGAGGTTCCGCCATTCCAGCATCCGGTTGAAATTGTAGAAATTCTGTTTGCAGAACATGCGGAGAAGGCGGTTGCTTTTGCAGTTTTCCGCCACGGCGTTCCACAGGTTTACGATCGAGAGAAAGTCCGAACGGTCGTCGCGGAATTTGCGGTGCGCGTCGTCCGCCGCCTGTTGTTTTTCGACCGGCCGCTCCTGCGGATCCTGAATCGAAAGGTAAGCGGTCACGACCAATGCTTCGGGCAGCGTCTTCTTCTGCTCGGCGAACGAAAGCATCTTGGCCAGCTGCGGGTCGATGGGGAGGGCGGCTAACCGCCAGCCCTCGCGGGTGAGCCGGCCCGCCGGATCGAGGGCGCAGAGTTCCTCCAGTGTCTTGATGCCCTCGCGCACCGCGGCGGAGGGGGGCGGGTTGATGAAGGGGAATCGGTCGATCCGGGGAAGATTCCATGTCGCCATTAGCAAGATGACGGCGGCGAGGCTGGCGCGCTTGATTTCAGGATCCGTGAATTCGTCGCTCCGCGCAAGATCGTCTTCGCTGTAGAGGTGGATGCAGATTCCGTCCGCCACGCGGCCGCAGCGCCCGCGCCGCTGGCGGACGCTGGCCTGGCTGACAAACTCGATCTGCAGCTCTTCGATCCGGGTGCGCGGGTTGTAGCGCTTGATCCGGGCGAGGCCGGAGTCGATGACGAAACGGATGCGCGGAATGGTCACGCTGGTCTCCGCCACGTTGGTACCCAGGATGATCCGGCGCAAGTTCCCGGGCCGGAACACCTTCTGCTGGTCGGCCGCGGCGAGGCGGCCGTAGAGCGGGAGCACTTCGGTATTGCGGTATTTGCGGCCGGACAGGAGATCGGTCGCCTCGCGGATTTCGCGTTCGCCCGGCAGGAAAATCAGGATGTCGCCGTGCGGGTCGAGTTCGTTGGCGAACTCCACCGAGCGCCCGATGTGGTCGGCAAGCTCCTCGTCTTCCTCCGGAACCAGGAAATAATCTTCGACCGGGTAGGTGCGTCCTTCGATCGCGATGACGGGCGCGTTGAAGAAGGCGGCGAAACTCTCCACATCCAGCGTGGCCGAGGAGATGGCGACTTTGAGGTCCGGCCGGCGGGGCAGGAGGTTTCTCAGATATCCGAGCAGAAAGTCGATGTTGAGCGACCTCTCATGCGCCTCGTCGATGATCAGTACTTCATATTGCCTGAGCTGCCGGTCGTTGCGGGTTTCGGCGAGCAGAATTCCGTCGGTCATGAATTTGAGCGCGGTTTCCTTGCTCGTACGGTCGTCGAAACGCACCTGATAGCCGACGCCCTTGCCGATTTCGCAGTTGAGTTCCTGGGCGGCGCGGTTGCCCATCGCGGTTGCGGCGAGGCGGCGCGGCTGGGTACAGCCGATCCGCCCTTTGCGGCCGAACCCCATGTCGAGCGCTATTTTGGGGAGTTGGGTGGTTTTGCCGCTGCCGGTGTCGCCGGCGACGATGATGACCTGGTGCTTTTGCCACGCTTCGCGGATTTCCCCCACATGGCGGCTGATCGGCAGTTCTTCGGGGAACGCGATCCGGAACGCCTCGCAGGATGCGGCGAGTTCCGGTTTTTCGTTCATAATCTGGCTTCTTTCCGGTGATTCAGGGTGTCGATGAAGATGAGGATGCCCACGCCCGCGAAGCAGGAGGGCACGAGGAAGAAGGATTCACGCAGCCCCCACAGGTCGCCCGTGACCCCCATCAGCGCGGTGAAGACGCCGCAGCCGGGAACTCCGGCGCAGGAAAGCAGGATGTAGATCATGGTCGAATCCTGTTTCGGCATCCGGTCGACGCAATAGGTCTGGATGCTCGGCCAGAAGGGACCGGTCGCGATTCCAAGTACGAAGAGGAAGGGCAGCAGCAGCCAGATCGACTGGAGCATTGGCGGGAAAAGCCCCAGCAGCGTCGCCGCCGCGGCGCACGCCACGACGAGCGTTTTGAGCTTATGCTGTTTGACGAAGATGCCGGGGGCGATGCGGCCGACGATCATGCCGCCGGCGAAAAACGCGGTTCCGAGCCCGCCCAGGAACGCGCTCCCGGCGTAGTCGAGCTGAATGAAGCTCGCCACCCAGAAGGTGAGGCAGTATTCGCCGCCGCCGGCGAGGAACATTGCCGCGAAAAAGAGCCAGAACCGGCGCATGTTCACCACGGCTTTGGCCTGGGCGATTACGGTTGCGACGGAGAGTTTTTCTTCGTGGAAGGGTTTGGGCTTCCGCGAAGGCAACAGATACCATGCCGCTGTCGTGAGGCAGAGGAGCGAGCAGCAGGTTAAGATCCACCGCCAGCTTACCCCCATGGCCAGCAATGCGCCCGCCGCCAGCACGGTTCCGACCACGCCGATCGACCAGAAAGAATGGGTGAAATTGATGTAGCGCCCCGGTTCGGCGGGGTGGAGATCCTGGACGATGGGGGTCGCCAGCCCTTCAACCACGCCTTCGCCGAGGCCGGCGATTGCGATTGCGAAAAAGAGCAGCAGATAAGCGGGCGACCAGGCGGCGAGCAGGATTCCGATCCCCATAAGCAGTACAGCCATGCCGAGCGAGCGGATTTTGCCGAAGTGCCCGGCGGCGAATCCGCAGAGGAGCATGGTCGCGACCATGGGGATGCTGCGCCCGAGCTGGAGCGCGCCGCCGGCCCCTTTGCCGCCTTCTTCCAGCGGGAAACCGAGGTCGGCCGCCAGCGCGACCAACACGACGGGAACCGCGACGGAGCAGGCCGCGTAGGAGATGAAACAGAGAAAGTTGGCGTAATCGTAGCGTCCGAAGACGAGTTTGCGACTCATCAGAGGGATCCTTTGGTGGAGAGGACTCCTTTGACGCGCGGGTCGGCGGAGACGGCCTGGTCGAGCGCTTTGGCGAAGGCTTTGAAGATCGCTTCGGCGACGTGGTGAACCTCTTCACCTGCGAGTTTCTGAACATGAAGATTCATGCCGGCCTGGTTGACCAGCGCCTGGAAGAATTCGACGAACAACCGGCAATCGAGGTCGCGGATCATGCCGGGCGCAGGAAATGCCGCGTTCCATACGAGACAGGGGCGGCCGGAGAGGTCGAGGGCAACCAGCGCAAGTGTTTCATCCATCGGGAGAATGGTGTGCCCATAGCGCCGGATTCCGGCCTTGTCGCCGAGCGCTTTGGCGATGGCGCCGCCGAGGACAAGGCCGAGGTCTTCCATGGTATGGTGATAATCGACTTCGACATCTCCTTTGCAGGTGACTTCGAGGTCGAAGAATCCGTGTTTGGCGAAGAGTTCGAGCATATGATCCATGAAGGGGATTCCGGTATGAATGGAGCTTTTGCCTTCGCCGTCGAGGTTGAGTGAGAGTTTGATGTCGGTTTCGCGGGTTTGGCGTGCGATGTCGCTTTTGCGCATGATGATGTTCCTCGTTTGAAATGCAATTCCCGGTAATATAGCGCGTTACGGGGGGGAATGCAATATTTTTTTGCCTCCGTCCCCCAAAATAATGACCCCTCAGGCTTCTCCTCTTTATGCCTCCCGGCATTGATTTTAGTAATCTATAAAACAAAATCAATCCATAGAGGCAATTGCAAAACTAGTTTTGAGATGCTTCAGGCGTAGCGACGCTACGCAAAAAGCGCCTCAAGGCGGCAAAAGCACCCGAATAAGACGCAAAATGCGGACAAAATAGTTTTGCAATTGGCTCCATAGTAAAGTTGTGAATTTACATCTCGAAATACTTGTTTCTATCAAAGTCAAAATATTAAAATATTATTTGCTTTTCATGAGAATACCGCTTGACTTTTTAAGATAAATTAGGTAAAATTAGGTAAAAATCAATACAGCATTCAATGATGCTTGATATCAGAAATTGGAACGTGGTGAAAATTGTGGTCCTTAGGCAGAAAACAAATGGAGTGATAGAGAAACCTTTCTATCTTCCCGGTCTTGATCGGGAAGTTGCTGTGTTGTTCAAATAAGGGGACTATGCGTTAATGCGTACAAGAGCTTTATATATAAAAAGTATTGTCGTTGCTATTTTTTGTTTTCTGGGAAGCTTGCTCGGGATTTTTTTCCCAAAGTATATTTTGGGGATACTGGACTTAATTCGAGGAGAAGAACCTTATCAGGTGCCATATGTGCTCTGGATATTTCTTTGGGGATTTCTCCTTTTTGGATACACGTTAATGTATGTTGTTGGCCTGTTGTTTTCACAATATTTTCTTTCTCTTTTGCCACTTGTTCCGTTCTGGTCTTCGACGAACGAAAATGATTTTGATGAAGTTCTTCTCTATATTGACTTTTCCTGGGCATGGCTTGCCGCTCACTCAGTTGGGTTATTTGCCGGTTTTTTCAGTTTGATTTATGACGCTGCAGCAAGAAGTTCGGGCTTATGGTTTCATTTTTGGGTATATTTTTTTCTGCTCGTGTATAATATTGTTTTAAATTATTATGTCTGTCCTAAATTTTGCAGTAAACAACAAAAGAAATACTTTTTTGGCCCAATGGTTAATTCAATAGTTATTTTATTGTTTAGAAAAATTATTTTTAAAATTAAATTTAAAGTTTAGTGTAAAGTTATCTTAATGCAACAGCAAGAGAAGACGTATGATTTCTGATAATACTATAGAATTTCCGCCACCATACCGTCTTTTTACAAAGCAGGGAACCTTCTTTGTTTTTGATGCGTCCGGGTGTCGCTTTTATAAGATTAATGAAATAATGCGATGTGCAAGTTTTTTTTGAACTGAAAAACATCATACGCGGAACCAAAGCGCGGTCAGCGCCGCGAATGAATGTGAAGGAACCGGTTTGCGAAGCAAAGCGGCTGCCTCGAAGAAATTCGAGGCAGCTGAACGTAATGAGCGAGGCTCCCCGCCATCGGAGGGGGTTAGGGAGCGAAGCGACGCGAAGTTGCTATGGTAAAAGAGTGGCAGATTCTCCCAAGATGCAGTACGGTATAAGAGCACCCTACGTGCAAACCTTAAAACATCAAAAAGGAGAGGACTGCCATGAAAGAATTTAGCACGGTATCA
>JAVBSA010000610.1:0-3402 GCA_031556915.1 Victivallis sp. | reverse complement strand
GGAGACTACCGCAACGCGTTGGGATACGAGGCGATCTGCTTCTGTGTGGGGAGGCGAAGCCGACCGGGTCCAGGGCCTTTCGGCCTTGGCGCGGATTCTCAAGGGCGCGGAGCCCTTGAGTGGAGTTTGAGGCGGAGCCTCAAGGTATATCGCACGTAAGTGACGCTAAACAAGGAAAATTTCGAAGAAATTTTCCGCCACATAGCGTGCGCGGTCTGCTTTGACCGTCAGGGCAAACAGACCCCGACCCCTGTCAGGCTCCCACGGTTTTTAAGGCTCAATATCGTGGGTATCGGGGGATGCCCCCTTCCGGGAGCTGGTTTTTGCGCCTGGCGGCGCAAAGAACCGTCGCCCGCCTGGTGGCGGAAAATTTTTGCAAATTTTCCTTTTTCAGCGTCACCGGCGCGCGAGAAAACTTGAGGCTTTGCCTCAAACTCCACCAAAGGGCTCCGCGCCCTTTGGAATCCGCGCCAAGGCCGAAAGGCCCTGGACCCGGTCGGCTTCGCCTCCCCTACTCAAATCGCGCTTTTCTGGTAGATGCGTACCTCGTACATTTTACCGGGGAAAGCACTCGCTCCGCCGCCGCCGAAGCTGAGCACGGGCCCCCAGGCCGGTTCCCCGCCTTTCATCTCAACCGGCGGATACACCTTGCCGTTGACGATCATGGCAAACATGTTTTCTTTCCAGGTGAACCCGACGGTGCACTTCCGGCCGCGCGGCAGGGCGCCCGCCTCCAGGAACGCAGCGGCGTATCCCCATTTGTGCTGTTCCGGCGCCGCCATCACGCTGACCGCAATACTGCCCGGTTTCCCCTTGCCGACAATGTCGAGAAACATGGCGACGCCCTTGCCCTCTTTGTCCGCCCGAAACAGGAAATACTGCTGACTCCACTTTTCCGCCTTCACCACAGCCGCGTGAACCTCCGCCGGATCGAAGTCATAGGCGATGTCCATCAGCATTGTCCCCTCCGCCGGAGTTAAATTCCCCGCCAGCGGGAACGAAAGCGTTCCGGTACCCGGATTTTCGAAACGGATCACCTTCTTCCCCTCTTCATCCGTCATCCGGATATTGCCCTGTTTGAAGGTGCCGCGCACCGCGCCGCCCATCTCCGCCAGGGCGGGTTCGGCCGAAGGAACGTAGCGGAACACCATTTCCGCTTCACCGGGCAGTTCGCCCGCGCCCAGCATCAGACCGACCATCGCCGCAATCAACATGAAACACTTCATCGCCATCTCCTTACCATTGTTCATTGTAGTATGGGGTGATACCCAGAATTTCAAAAATACTTTCACCGGACAGATAGCAGCTCCGGGAACTGTTCCCCGCCGGCGCACTGAATTCGAGCCGCTGCGTTCCATGCATGATGCCGCCGTCGCCGCTCGCATCCTCGACCCGGATTGCGATTACATTGGATTGACCGTAACGGATGGCCGAATTCGGAACCCGGTAGGTGCGTTCCGACGCCCAGGCGTTCGGGAAGGAACGGCCCAGCCCGCCGACCCGGCGGCCGTTGACATAAACATCGTCATAATCGTCAATCACGCCGAGCTGGATGAGGCATACTTTGTCTTTGAGGTATTCCGGGATTTCCACGTGGAACCGGTAATAGGCGACTCCGTCGTAGCCCGGAGCGGCGGGCGGCGGATCGGGCGGGCCGAAATCCTTCAGAAGCGGAGTTTTTTCCCACGCGCCCGGAACCACGATCGACTCCCACGCTTTGTCGTCGAATTCCGGCGACTGCCAGTTTTCTTTTGCACCCCGGTTGTCGGGGTCGGTCCGGAATTTCGCGCTGTGCCCCAGCGGAATTCCGACTTCCGCCCCCGCCAGCAGGAGATCGCCGGCGCGGTCGTCGGTTTCCGGCACGCCGAGCTGGGTCAAAAGCTGCGACCAGAGCCGGTAGGGCTTCATTTTAAAGAGCGCTTTCTCCGGCAAATCGAGCGGGAGCTGGCAATAGACGATGTTTCCCGCGCGGTCGATGAGACCGTTTCCCGGCAGGTCGAGTTTTTCCAGTTCCAGCGCGTCGCGCCAGTAGAGGTCGGACGCGCTGAGAGTAAGCGTGGTCGCAGTGATTTTTTCTGTTTTCACCTTCTCTTTGCCCGGGCGCGGCAGCAGGAGGAGCGTCGCCCCCTCCGGAATTGCCGGAATCGCAACGTCGGCGCCGGCGATCAGGAGGTCGCCTTTTTCCAGCCGGGTTTCAGGCGTGTACGGTTTTGCCGTGCGGCCGAGTTTGCCGAGCAATGCCGTGTCGCCGATTGCGTAGACGTTTTTTTGTTCCGGATTGGCGTTCACCGCATGACGGAGCAGGTTTTCCACCAGCCGGTCCGCCGCCGGTTCGAGCCCGATCCGGTTGGTCACGTCGAGTTGGCAGAACCAGGCAAACCCCTTGCCCGCCCGCAGTTCCAAGAGGGGGGAGAATTGAAGGTCGAAGCCCGATTCCAGCAGGGCGAGCATGTTGCCGAAGTGCGGTTTCTCCGCCGGGTAAGAGGATACGGTTCCCACCGTCGAGGTGACGGCGGGCGTGCTCCAGTGGAACCCCGCCGGAGTCGCCGGGAACGGCCGCATAAGGCTGCTTTCGCCATGCCAGTCAGAGAAATCCCCATCCGTCAACTCCGCGAAGACCGGGTGCCCTGCCTGGGCGATGAAGGCGCGGCGCTCGCGGCGCGGATCGAGCGTCAGGTTGAGCAGTTTTGTGCCCGATTGTTCGAACGATACGATCCTTCCCCCGTTGCGTACGAATTCAAGCAAACCGAGCGTCTGCGCCAGCTCCGCAAAGCGCATATTGAGGCCGTTGCGCCCGACGAGAATCAGCCGGATTCCATCCGCCGTTTGCAATGATTCCAGCTGCTTCGGAACGATCCGCCACTTGGCGAGGATGGGGCCGAGGCTGTCTTCGGGGTCGAACACCGCCGTCGGAACCGTGACAGGGGTCGGCGTGAATTTCGGGAAAACAGTGAGTTGCAAGCTTTGGTCTTTCACCTTCAGCGCCAATTGCGTGCGTGTCTCCACATTCGGGAGCGGCAGTTCCAGCGGGTAGATTTTGCGCTCTCCCGGGGCGAGTTCGACGGCGATTTCCTGTTTTTCGTTCCCGAGCGTCACCGGGTAGAGCTCCTTGCGCGGGAGCGCGGTCTCATTGATGACCAGAAGCTGCTTCCTGACCTTGTCCCCGGCATAATAATTGTGGGTGACCGCCGTCGGATGCTCCGCGTCGAGGATGAAATAAGTGTAGCCGGAAAACGCGTGCTTCATCGCTTCGCCCACCCGGTTGAGGTTCGTCGAGGGGTATTGGTCGCTCCAGGTAATGTCGTTGGAAATAAAACCCGGAACGTTGGCCGAGAGCGGCAATTTCTGTTCGGTGCGTTTGCCGGGCGCATAAGCGGTGTAGAAGTCCGTGTGCATCATGTG
>JAVBSA010000235.1:0-11300 GCA_031556915.1 Victivallis sp. | reverse complement strand
TCTCGGGGGAGCTTTCGGCTTCGCCGATTCGTTACAAAGCTCTGCGGCTTTGCTCCTCATCGGCAAAACCAAAATCTCTCCCCGATACCCTCGCCATAAAGTTCCACTTATTTCTTCACAACCCCAAGTCCCGGGCGTTCGGTTTCTGTGGATGGATTTTTTCTTTTCGGATGCTATCTTATTGCATAATCCGGAAAGGAATCGCATATGAAAAAACTGTTCTTTATTCTGACGCCGCTGCTTTTTCTGCAACTGGGGATGGTTGCCTATCGACCCCACCCCGATCCCGACCGGCCCAAGATTTACCGCAACTACTATTGGCAGGAGCAGCCGGAACTGGCCGGGAAACTACAGCAGGCCAACCGGCTCGAACGGCCGCCTGTCGTGGAAAAACTTTCCGGATGTATGGGGGCGCTGGATTATCTGATCGTTCTGGAAAAAGAAACTCATCCCGTCGAACTGGATCTCGGCTGTTTCGGCGGTCTCGCAAGATGGGAATTGATCGTTGCGGCGAAAGGGGATTTGAAAATCACCGCTTTCCCTGCCTCACCCTCCCGAGCCGACGAATCGTTTCGCATAGAAAGAACCACGATTGAAAAACGGGTTCGGCCGGACGGGAAACCGTTCCGGGTAACGGCCGCCGCGCAAATTCAGGATGAACGCTTCTCCTTCTACAACGCTTCCAGCCGGGAACTGCTGGATTTTCCGGTTCAGAAACAGGTGAAAAGTTTGCACGTCACCCTCCTGGCGGAAGATTCCGTTTTCGACTGGCGCATCCTGGAGCGTTTTCCTGAATTACGCTCCCTGACCATCGGCGGAGCAACCGGTTTTCTCCATGCCGACGAAGCGAAGGCGGAACATCTTCTCTCTCTGACGCTTGAAGGCTGTCGGGATATCCGTTTGCCGCCTCTGAAGTTACTCGGAATCACCTTGGACAATTGCAGTTTTACACCGGATTTATTCCAACGGTTCGATGCGGAAAAGCTTTCCGATATTTCCATTGCCGACGCAGATTTTGACGATATCGGTTTTCTCGCGCGTTTTTCGGAATGTATTAATCTGGCGCTCACCGGCTGTCCGAAGCTGAAGGATATCACGCCGGTCGCCGCGCTCAAGCAATTGCGGATTCTCTCCGTAACCAATACCGCGGTGGAAGATATCGCCGTGCTTTCCCGGCTGTCGGAACTCTCGCTGGTGACTTTGAAAGACAATCGGATTGCGGATCTTTCGCCGGTTGCGGGGTGCCGGTTTGAGCGGTTCAAAATTTCCGGCGGGAACCCGGCCGCCGACCGGCCGTTTCCCCCGGGTGTGCCGGAGGATGCTTCTGATTTCTATCAGATCATCTATCCCGGAAAGGTTAAATTCGATGATAAACTCTGGGATGTCGAACTCACGGGGAAACGCACGGCGGATACCTATGCATTGAGCTCCATCATGCTTTACAGGAGCGACCGGCATTTCCCGTTTCGCCTGGAACCCGGTTCGGGACGTCCGGATTATCCCGCAGCGGGGGAATATAAAACGCTCTATTTCAGCGACGGGGATTTTAAGATCACCATAAAAGAGGGGCGTTTCACCGACCGGCTCCGGTTTGACGGGAACAAGGTCATCCTGGATTGCGACGGCGGTGAAATCGTCCGGCCGCTGGAAAAGGGCATGTAGGCGGCGGTCGATTGTTCATGTTGAAAATCGTGAAGGCTTGGCAGGGGGTAAGGCTTCACGATTTTCACTTTGCTGTTTCCCGGCCACGGTTACGCCAGCATTCCGATTGCGATGTCGTATGAGGTATTGAATTTTTGATCATTGGTGCAGTTTACACCGAGGTAGTATACGCCGGCGGCGAGGCTTTTTTTGCCACTCCATGTATCTGTATCCAGCGCCGTAAGCGCCACGCTTTTTCCGTTCGCGTCGAGACAGGTGAGCTTCATTTGCCTGCCCGTTAGTGCCCGCGCCGTTGCTGCGTCCAGATCCAATATAATATTGCCGGATTCACTCAGCTCGAACTTGAAAAAGTCTGATTTGTTGCCATAGCCCACCCAGCCGTTAAGGCTGTCTCCCATGGCGACCGCGTCCAGTTTCGCAGCCGCCTGCCAGGTGTCGTTGGTATTGTCGGCGTGCGGGAAAAATACGCTCGATGCGCCGACGGCAACGCTGTAATCCGCGCTACCGCCTTTGGCGGCGTTGGTGGACTGCATGGCGATGTAATATGTCCCGGCGGACAGCAAAAGATTTTTGGTCGTCGCCGTATAATTACTCGTACCCTTCGGCGTCTTCAACACGGTGTTCTGCAATGACTTCAACGAATAAACGGTCGCGCCTTTCCCGGTTTTCGCATTAAGCTGATAGATGGTGAATTTCGTCGCGTCACTCGAATTGAGAACGAAACTCAAGCTGGCGGAGTTTTCCAGCGTCAGCGCCATGTAGTCGACCACGTCGCCATATCCGACCCAGCCGTTGTCGGTCAGGCTGCCGGTTCCGGTTACCGGAGCAAGCGATCGATCTACCGCTCCCGTAGCGCCCGCGGTTTTCATATTCTGCCAGTCATCGGAATTGTCGCCGTCGGAGAATAGTATTCCGTCAATGGCGATTCCGACGGAAGTTGCGTTATTCACCTTGCCGGATACGGTGAAGCGCAGCGAGTATTTTCCGGCGGCGAGCAATTTTTCATTCCCCTTGAGGACTCCCTTGCTGACGCCGTAGGAGGCTGCGGCTTTGCCGGAGGAATGGAACAGCTGGATCTTGCCGCTCAACCCGGCGAACTCGCCGGACAGCGAAAATTTACCGGCGAAATCGAACACGACGTCATGGGAAAAACTCTTGACGCCGGCACTGACCGAGCCGAAGTAGGTTTCACTGAAGCCGTCGCTTGCCCAACCGGTAAAGTCGGTGGTCAGATAGAGATTGTAGTTCGACACCGCCTGAGAGTTGCCTTGAACCAGCAGGTAACTCGTTCCGGAACAGGTTGCGCCATACATTTTCTTGATCGGATTCCAGGTCAGGGCAGTATACTCTTTGGTGGTTTCGTCGTAAAGGTATGCTTTGATTTCCGCATCGCCCGCGGCAGACACCGAACCTTGGACGATATTCTCGCCCCAGAGATACAACTCCATTTCGTTGAACGAATTGATGCAATACCAATCCGGATCGTCCGCGCTGGTCATCAACCCTTTCAGCCACCCGGATGACAACCCCGTGGCGTCCGCGATGGTGTCGTTCGGCGCTTCGTTGTCAATGTAGTCGATTCCATTTTGCCACGAGGCATGATACGCCATATCAAAAACACAACCGTCGTCCGCTGTGACCACATAAGAATAGGCTCCGGCGGCCAGGCCTTCAAGCGACAGGCTCGCCGCCGCGCTGCCCGTTACGGTGCGCATCAGGTCGCCGGCTCCATTGTACAACGCAATCTTGAGCTGAACCTGGGATTGCGTGGCAACCGAAATCAAATCCCCGGCAATGCCTTTTGAGGTTAATTCAAAAAGATAGGATATCGAATTATGCTTGTCCACCAGAATTTCAGATTCGACTTTGAGCCCTTCGCCGCTGAATACCCCCATGTCATAAAGCACAGAACCATCTGCAGAAACGGTTCTTGTGCCGGCCCGGTCGGGAGATAAGCATGTTCCAGATTTAGTGGTGTGTTTATAAAGCTCCAGTACAAAATTCGACCACCCGAAGCAATCGTTTAATGCATAGGTTTTCGTAATTCCCTCAACATTCTTATATTCGGTACTCGGCAAAAAGAGCGCTATTGACAATCCGCCATAATAGGTGGTTTCGATTTTCAACTCTGATAGACAGAATAAAACGGTCTCTGCTTTTTGGCGAATATTCCCAACGTTTCCGTAAAGTGCTGCCTCATTGAAAACATTATTAAAAAAGGATGCGATATTCACCATATCAGAAAATCTCTCTGCACTAAGTGCCGCTCTGTAGCAAAGATTGAGTGCGTCTATTGAACTACATGTCTGTCCGAAATCATCCAGCGCTTTGGCCAAAGCATTAATTTCGTTCATGTGGGTAACATTGAGAAGAGATTTAGTAAATGCACTGCCAGAGACGGTGTTGTCATAAAAGGCGCGCGCCACGCTTTCCGGGTCAAACCCATTTTCGATGATATCTTCAAGCGCGGCGGATATATTTAGTTGTCTAGGTATCATATTGGTCTCAGCGGCAACAAGATATTCCACTTTTGTGTTCTGGCTGAACGCGTATAAAGATTCAAAGCTTGACATCTGGCATGCATGTAAATCGACAGAAGAAAAATCTTTAAAGTATTTTGCTATTTTGACTATTGACTTACCCCCCATCATTCCGATCCCCCTACCGTGCGCATATAGTATTGCACTATAACTATTAGCCCGGTTTAGGTTTGTCAGTTCTGACGTGATCTTATCCAGTGTGGCATGTTCCCGCTCAGTCCAGGCCCCGGAACCCACGATTGTATAAACCGCATCCTCGCCTTGCCCGGGTGTATGGTCTATGCAGACAACAATGTTGATATCGGCCACAGTTGCGACAGCGCGAATTGCCGCGAGATTTTCATTCATCATTAAGTTATAATCATCAATTTTATTCTTGTCAGTGGGGTCGGATTTGCCGGTATCATCATAATATAACAACAGCGTCAATTTGTTTTTGACCACCTCCAGCTCCAAGTTGCCTTTGTCGTTCACTGTCAGGCAATAATTTGTCCCGTTATAATTGATCCCGGTATACTTTTTCTGTTCCTTGTCCCAGACAAATGTGTATTGATTAGTGTAGGCTTCCTCCGGCTTATTGCCATCCACGGTGAAGGCAATTTTTGTAATCGCGCCGGCGGTGATATGATCGGCCAGAGAATAGGTTCCCTCCGCCTGCCTGGCTTTGAAGGAGATCGTATAACTCTGGGCGTTCTTGATTTTATCAAGATCATAGACAAGGGCAAGTTGGTTTTTCACCGTATGTTCTGTCAGGTCAAAAGTAATGTTGGCTTCAGAGGCGTTTAAATTCATGGCATCCCCGGTAACCGTGAGAAAACCGCCGATGTTGAAATTGCCGGAGATACGACTGTCGGCGGCAATGTACAAACAGCCGTCCTTCTTGACATTGGTATGATTGCTGGCGTCATCGGTAGCAGCAAGGATGGCGCCACCCGAATGGATTATTGCTTTACCGGCGGCGTTGATGGTGATGCCGGTGACGCTGCCGCCGTCTTTTACCACCATGACGGCGTAGTCGGCATCCCTGCCGATAATGACATCTTTTATGCTGTATTCTTCAGATCTGACAAGGTTTTGTTGCGTTCCGTCAGAATACAAAAGTACACGCGGCGATTTTTGAACGTCCAGCTTCAATTCTCCCTGGTCGCTCACAGTCAGGAAATAAGTATGGTTGTCGTTAGTAATTCCGGAATACATGGCCAAGTCCTTATTCCAGACAAATGTATATTGATTTTTATAGATTTCCCCCACATCCATTACATCTACCGTGAAGGCAATTTCTGCAATTGCGCCGGCGGTGATGTTGGTGGCCAGCGAATAAGTTCCTACCTCTTGGTCGCCGGCGACGGAGATTGTATATCTTTGGACGTTCCTAATTTGACCAAGATTTGTGATGAGGCTGGAATTTTCCGGTTTATGCGCCGTCAGGTCAAAGACGATATCGGCTTGAGAGGCATTTACTGCTTTGTTGGCGTCCCCGGAAACTTGCAAACTACCGTTGATCCAGATGAGGCCGGAAATATTACCGCCGGTGGCAACGGACAAGGTGGCGCCTTTATCTACCACGGTGGTACTGATCGTTCCACCCGAACGAATCTCTGCTTTACAGCCGGCTTTGATGAAGACAAGAACAGCGCTGCCGCCATCTTTTACCACCATGGAGGTGTATTTTGTATTCGCCTCAAGGGTGACATGGAACATTTCTTTTTCTGCGGCGTATTCTTCGACATTTTTAATATTTTTTTCGATGCCGGTAAACAAAAATACACGCAACGGCTTTACTGTAAAAAACATAGACTCGCCGCTGCCATTATCCGTTCTATGTCTATAAGTAATAGTGTGGGAAGAAAAAATATCACGTCCTTTATTCTGCAAGAAAGAATAAATTGTAGAAAAATAGGTGGAATAAGCACGTGGACTGTGCTGTCCCGGAGCCAAGGTGCCGCTATTTACACCTGCATCGTATAATGAACCATCCAAATAGAGGTCTGCCGTGAATGACGCATTTCTGGGATTGTCCACAGAAAGGGACGTGCAAAAATAAAAATCCAGAGTTTGGTTGTTATAAAATTCCAGGTCAAAATAATAAGTCCCAAGGTTATTGCCGTTGCCGCGATCACAAACCCAGCATCCCATGATGTCAGCTCCTGTTTTTGAGTCGATAACCAATACCGCTTCGATAAGTCTATATGTTATATACGTATTTTAGGATAATTTTTTCTAACAAAAAACAGCATGAAAGCAATTGAAAACACATTTGAGCCAATTGCAAAAGTCATTCCGGCGGCTTTCATCGCCCTCGTCAAGGCTGAACCGGGAGCGATTTGACCGGTTACCCTCCGGGTAGCCGCTCAAATCTACCTGGCTCCATCCTTGACGGTGTCGATAAAATCCACTCGAACTGGCTTTTGCAATTGGCTCATTTTTATGATTTTGTGTTTTTTTAGTAATTGTGCAATCAGTGTTGTAAGTTATTTTTGCTTACAATATCCTCGGGAATACAAAATACAAGTTTTGAAATAGACTTCATCCGGCAAGTAGTAGAAAAGTGTGTCTTCGCTTCTGAGCGTTCGTTGATCGTTGAGGTGCCGCTTTGGGAGGTCCAGGAGGGGCGAGCACCCTCCTGATTTCCCGGTCAGAGGGCGTGGGTGATGACTTTGGCCTGGTTGGTGGTGATGGAGTCGACTCCGATCTTTGCCAGGCGGATGGCTTCCGCCGGGGCGTCCACCGTCCAGACGTGGAAGGTCAGGCCGGCTTCGCGGAAGGCGCGGGTGAAGCTTTCGTCGAGGTAAGGCGCGTCTGCAATATCGACACCGTCGACTCCGAGGCTCCGGATTTTCTTTACCAGTTCGGCCGGCGAAAGCAACGGCCCGTTTTGTTCGTTCCGGTTGCATGTCAGCCAGTAGCATTGATGCGCCGGGAATTGGCGTTTCACCTCCGAAATCGTCGTTTCGTCGAACGCGATGAAGGAGAGCTGTTCCGGGCGGCATTTGCACTTGGCGAAGACCTGTTTCACTGCCTCGACAATCGCGCCGACCGCTTTGAGTTCGATGTAGATTTCTCCTTGGGGCGGAATGGCTTGCAGCACCTCTTCGAGAGTCGGGACGGAGCAGAGACTCCATGGGGTCTCCTGGACGAACGACGCGTCGAGCGTCTTGATTTCGGCGAGCGTCATATCGGCGAGTTTGCGGTCGACCCCGCAGGTGCGTTTGGCGTTGTCGTCGTGCATGCAGACGACGACACCGTCTTGGGAGAGATGGAAATCTCCTTCGATCGCTTGCGCTCCCCGCGCCCAGGCGAGGGCGAAGGCCTCGAGTGTATTTTCTGGCGCGATGATTGATTCTCCGCGATGGGCGACGATTTTGGGCTTCATAATATCCTCTTTTATTTCAAACAGTCGCTGGTGAATATAACGTCGATTCCGGTGTTTTCCACGTTGGTCAGCAGAACCTCACCGTTTTTTACCGGTACTTTTACGTTTAACTTGTAAAGCCTGCCCAGAAGCGGCGCGATCATGCGCTTGGGCAACGCCTCCGTCGTCCGCACCGGAATGCGCGGCATCTGCTCCGAATTGCCTGACACCGTCGCCGTCACCACCCGCCGGGGATCGGTGAGCTCGGCTTTGGCATAGACGATTCCGCGCGGGCACTTGTTACCGGTGATGGCGTCCCCCTCGGCAGTCAGGCGGCAACCGACGGGGCAGCTGATGCAAATAAGCTTTTTCATGTTAAATCCCCTCTTCCCGCAACCGGAAAACCAGGTTTCCGGGCATCTTCAATTGTTCGGCGGAAAGCTCGACCTTGAGCATCTCGGCCGGTTTGACATAGGTGAATTTGCGCTTCCAGATCACCGCGCCGTCCAGCACCGCCTCCAGCATTGCCGCGTCGCTCACGATCAGCGGGCGGAAAAAGAATTCCCCGCCTTTCCCCGGCGTGTAATAGTTGGGAACCACATATTTCAGGTTCGACTCCACCGAACAGGGGGAGTTGCCGCTTTCGAGTTTGCCTTCGAGGTAGGCGACAATCGACTTGCCGGCCGTCGCGGATTCTTCGGAGACGAAGTCCACCAGGTCATGCACGTGAAGCACGTTGCCGCCCGCGAAAACACCGGGAATTGCGGTCTGAAGGTTGGAATCCACCACCGCGCCCCCCGTCGCCGGGTTGATCTCGACCCCGAGTTGGCGCGAGAGTTCGTTTTCCGGAATCAGGCCCACCGAAAAAAGCACCGTATCGCACGGGATGTTGAACTCCCGGTCGAGCGCCGGAACGCCGTTTTCGAGCGGAGCCACATCGACCGACTGCACCCGTTCGCGCCCGTTGATTTTCGTCACCGTGTGCTCGAGGTGGAGCGGAATATCGAAGTCGTGCAGACACTGCACCACATTCCGGGTCAGCCCCGACGGGTACGGCATGATTTCAATGACCGCCTTGACTTCGACGCCGCTCCAGCGGAGGCGCCGCGCCATGATGAGCCCGATGTCGCCGGAACCGACGATCACCGCGCTTTTGCCGGGGAGCATCCCCTCGATATTGAGCAGTTTCTGCGCGGCTCCGGCGGTGAAAACCCCGGCGGGGCGGCTGCCCGGACTCGCGAGGTTGCCCCGGTTCCGCTCCCGGCAGCCCATGCCGAGAAAGATCGCTTTTGCCTTGATCCGGGTGACTCCGTTCAAAGCGGAAAGCGTGAGTAGCTGAAAGGCGCCGTCCGCCAGCCGGACAAGGTCGGTGACGGTACAGCCGAGGTGGAATTCCACATTGGGCCGTTCCGCGAGTTTTGTCACTCTGTCTGCGTATTCCGGGCCGGTCAGCTCTTCCTTGAAGTAACGCAGCCCGAAGCCGTTATGGATGCACTGGCGCAAAATTCCGCCGGGGAGATCCTCGCGGTCGATCACGATGGTTTTGCCCGGGTGCTTCGAGGTTTCCAGAGCGGCGGCAAGCCCGGCTGCCCCCGCGCCGATGACGGCAACCAGGCATTCGATTTCACGGATCACAGTTTCACCTCCAATTCTCCGAGTTTGCCTGCGAGAAGTTTGCTTTTACCGCCCTTCTTGGTCAGTTTTTCCATCGGAATGCCGCTTTCGCGGCTGATGATCTTCATGATTCTGGCCGAACAGAACCCGCCCTGGCAGCGGCCCATCCCGGCACGGGTGTAGAACTTGACGCCGTCCAGCGTGACGTGGCCCTTGCGGACGGCCTCGACGATCTCCGCCTCCGATATCTTCTCGCAGCGGCACACCATATGCGTCCAGGCGGGATCTTCGGAATGAAGGCGGTCCATCCCCTCGGGCGTCTCGTGGCGGATTTCGCGGCGCGGCGGGTTGCGGTAGTCGATGGCCTCTTTTTCCGCCAGTGCGAGGCCGTCTTTTTTGAGCAGGTCCTTCACGTATTCACCGATGGCGGGCGAGGCGGTGAGGCCGGGCGACTGGATTCCGGCCACCTGGATGAAGTGGGGCGCCTTTTTTGAGATGTCGATATAGAAATCCTCCCCTTCCAGCACCGGCCGCAGCCCGGCGAACGAGGTGATGACGTCCCGTACCGAAATGCCGTTGACCATGTTGCTTACCAAGGAGATGATCCGCTGCATGTGGTCGGCGCTGGTGGTCGTGTCGAGCTTGTCTTCCGCCGGGTCGGCGGTGGGGCCGATCATGGTGGTGCCTTCGGCGGTGGGAATGACCAGGATGCCTTTGGATTCCTTGCTCGGCACCGGGAAGACCACCCGCTGCGGCCGCGCGCCGGAATTGCGGTCGAGCAGATATTCCTCGCCCTTGCGGGCGTGGATCGCGAATTCCTCCGCCCCGCAGACGCGGGAGACTTTGTCGGCGAAAAGACCGGCCGCGTTGATGACGTATTTCGCTTCAACCGTCCTGCCGTCCGCGGCGGTCAGCTTCCAGTGTTTGCCGTGCTTGCCGTCGGCCACTTCGAAATCGGTGAAGAGATCGACTCCGTTGCGTTTGGCCGCCTCCACCAAACTGAAGACGTAGCGGTAGGGCTCGATGGTGCCGCCGTTGGGGGCGAAGAAGCCGCCGACCACTTCGGGATTGAGCTTGGGTTCCAGCTGGAGCAGCCGGTCGCGCCCGCACATTTCGAGGTTGCGGACGCCGTTGGCGAGCCCCTGGTTGTAGAGTTTGCGGACCGTCGCCATCTGCTCCTCGCTGAAGGCGACCACCACGATCCCGTTGCGGATAAAGGGGAAGTCGAGCTCGTACTGAAGTTTTTCGAACATCAGGTTGCCGAGGATTTCCAGCCGCGCCTTGAGCGAACTTGCGGAGTGGTGGAAACCGCCGTGGATGATGCCCGAGTTCGCCTTGGAAACGCCGAATCCGACATCCGTCCAGCGTTCGACCAATGCCACTTTGAGGTCGTAACGGGACAATTGCCATGCGGTTGACGCGCCGGAAACCCCGGCGCCGATGATGACTGCGTCGTAAATCATGATTCCCATATCCTTTGCAATTCGCCCAAGTGTTTGACTTCGAAATCCGCTTTTACATTTTCCGGCACGACCAGGTCCGCGCCGGGGGTGACGATGTGGCAGGTCACGGCTCCCGCGTTGAGCCCGAGCCTGATGTCGGTCGCCAGCCGGTCGCCAGTCATCAGGCACGCTTCGATGGGAATGTTTCTTCGCGCCGCCGCTTCGCGCAGCATCCCCGGATCGGGTTTGCCGAGCACCTTGATCGTTGTGTTGGTCGAGACTTCGAGACAGCGCGTCACCGCCCCGCAGTCGGGCAGCCAGGTGGGCTGGTCGGTGGGGCAGAAGACATCGGGGTGCGTCGCGATTCCGGGCACGCCCTGTTTCAGGAAGTAGGCGGCCTTACAGAGGTCGCGGTAGTGGAAATCGCGGTGAAACGCCACGATGACCGCATCGGGATTCTCATCGGTGAGCGTGAAGCCGGCCGCCTCGAATTCGGGGCGGATCGAAGGCATGCCGAACAGGTGGAGCCGCCGGAATTCCGGGTACTTCCGCTTGAGGAAGTCGATGGTGTAATCGGTGGAGGTGTAGAAGTTCTCCGCCGTCGACGTCGCCCGATCCCCGTAGTCCGGATGATCCGACGCCCACGCCAACACTTGCGTGAACGGCGTGATCGGGTACTCCTGCACGAAC
>JAVBSA010000483.1:0-5677 GCA_031556915.1 Victivallis sp. | reverse complement strand
GCTCGGTCACAATGGGGGAATTCACCAACTGGAGCCAGTGGAACGGGCTTGAGATCGGCCAGGGCGTTTACCACAAGTGTTACTGACCCGACGGAGCATGCCATGAAATCCGGACTCCTCTGTCTCCTGCTCGTACTCGGCGCCGTTATTTCCGGCGGCGCGGAGGAAAACAGCCTCAAATTCTACGCCTCGTTCGACCGTTCCGCGGAGCCGGAGCTCGCCCTCGACGGTGCCGGGCTCCGGGAGGCCGGAAAGCTCGCCTTCGTCGAAGGGAAATACGGGAAAGCGCTTCATTTCAGCCGCAAGGATTCCCCCGGCGACCTGCAGTACAACCTCGGCGGCATTTTCAGCCGGAACGAATGGACGGTCGCCATGTGGGTCAGACCCGATCAGTCCGGGTATGCAAACTACGGCAGCCGGGAACCGGGACGTTACCTCTTCCGCACCAACCTCGGCTGGGAGTGCGGCAACCTCTACGCCGGCTTCGATAATTGGAGCAAATTCATCCTGAGCCACTTCGACGCGAAAAACCGTTACCGCGGCGTGACGTTCTCCAGCCTCGGCTTCGCTCCCGGCGAATGGATTCACCTCGCTTTCGGCTGCCGAAACGGCAAGCACCGGGTCTTCATCAACGGCAACGAGGCCGCCTATACGAAAAACGAAGATGTCACCGAGCCCGGCCCTCTCCAGACCGTTCTTCGGCTCGGCAGCATGGATTTCCGGGCCGGAGACCAGTTCGAAGGCGCCATCGACGAGTTGAAGCTCTTCGACAAATGCCTGACCGCGGAAGAGGTCCGGGAAGCGATGGAATCCACACCCGGCAGAGTCCGGCGCAAAACGCTCGTCTACGATCCGTTCGAAGGCGAAGCCGCGCCGGCGGGGGCGGGCTCCTTCACGGCCTCGGAACTGGTTTTCCCGTCCGGCGGCGGCGTCAAAATCGTCCGCCACGGCTATGACCGGCGCGGCAGCCTCGTGCTGGAGCGGATTCCGGGGCTTGGAGGCCCGGCCGTATCGCTCTCCTGCCGGTTCACGCCGGAATGGAACGGCGTCGACGACCGCGAAACGCACGGCATTCTGTATGCCGACGCGCCCGGCCTGCGCTGCGAACTGGCCAAACGCGGCGAAAAACTCGCATTCACACTCGCCTCCGGCGGGAACAGGCACGAAATCACGCTTGACGCCGCCCCGCTGAAAAAGGGAATCCCCGCAACGATCGCCGCGGGATTCGACCTTGTTTCCGGAGAGCTTTACCTTGCGCTCGACGGAACCGTCGAACGGAAACGGACAACGCCCGAGCCTCCCTCCGCCGCCGGGGCCGCAACCGGGAAACTCGGAGTCGGCGACCTCCCGGATACCGACGTGTATGCCCGGACGCAGGCGGAAGGAACCATCGCGGAGCTCTTCTCGGTCAATGCATTCATCCTGCCGGACGAGCTTGCCCGTCTCCACGCGGCCGAACGGGCGGCATGGGAGCGCAAACGGGCCGACGAAACCCTCGCCCAGCTCCCGGTCCGGCCGGCAGAACTCCCGCTGTGGTCCCTCGACGGCGCGGAAACCGTCTCGACGGCGACCCGCAAACGGATGACGCTGAATGCACTGTGGCGCTTCCAGCTGACTGCGTCGGACCGGCCGTTCGATGTCCGGAACTGGGAGTATCTCGCTGTTCCGGGCCGGTACAGCGGCCAGGGCAACGGTCTGGCCGACTGTGAATTCTACCGTCGGAACGCGCAACTCGCCCGGCTGCCCCGCAATGCGGATTACCACGGCCGGTCGCCCTACGACTATGTGAGCGGTTATTTCGAGCGCGCCTTCCGCGCCGATCCCGCCTGGCGCGGCAGACAGGTCATCTGCCTGCTCGACGGGCTCAGCGAAAGCCAGAAGGGGACGCTCTACCTGAACGGCCGAAAGCTGGCCGACCTGTCGGAGGGCGCCTTTTTCGAAATTCCGCTGCCGGCCGAACGGCTGAAATTCGGAGAGGACAATTTCCTGACCATCCACGCCGTCGACAACGGAGGCTACTGGAACTGGCGCGGAATCAAAGGCGACACCGCGCTTCTCATCAAAGCGCCGGTCACGGCGGAATATCCGGGGATCGTCACCTCCGTAAACCGGAAAACCATAATCTTCGAGCTGACGTTGCAAAACCGTTCCGCCGCCCCGGCGACTCTCCGCGCCGAAGCGCGAATCGCGGGCGGGGACGCGCCGGACGCCTTCGTCTCTCCGGACGTCACCCTCGCTCCCGGCGAGGAGAAAACGATCTCATTCGGCGGCAGATGGGAGAATCCCCGGCTCTGGAGCCCGGACGCCCCCCATCTCTACACAGCGCACTTTCAGCTGAAAAGCAGCTCCGGCGTCCTCGTCGACGAGCCGGAACCGGTCCGCTTCGGCTTTCGCGAATTCGAACTGCGCGGACGCGACTACTCCCTGAACGGCAGCCGAATCCACCTCTTCAATCACGACGGCTGGGCCAACGCAAGCTCGGACCCCGAAGAAGCTCGCCGCGTCGCCCGGACGCTGAAGCGTCTCGGCTACAACAGCGTACGCACGCTGTTCCCGGTCGAAGCCAAAGACAACTATCCGGACAACATCATGCGCGTATGTGACGAAGAGGGGCTGCTTCAGTTCGTGAACCTCGACGGCGTCACCGGCCGGGAATTCGCAATCTGGAACGATCCGGCGGTCCGCCGGAATCTCGAAACGAAAATGGCCGCGTCGATTCGCCGCCGGCGCAACCATCCCTCCTGCGTAATGTACTTCCTTTCCAGCAACTTTCTCGGTTACGGCTGGGATTACCATCCGCTGAAGATGGCCGACGGCTATCTGCCCGCATTCCAGAAGACCCGGGCCGGCATCTGCTCCGAGGCCGTGAAGATCATGCGGAAATACGACCCGTCCCGCCCGTACTTCTTCCAGGCGGGCGGCAACTTCGGGCCGGTCATCACCAACAACGCCTACTTCTGCTGGTGGCCGCAGGCCGAACGCAACGCATGGCCGGAGGTCTGGAGCGAAATCGGACAGAAACCATTGCACATCATCGAGACCAGTTTTCCTTATTGGCAGTCATTCTACGGTATGGATCTTCCGTATGCGGGGGAGAAACCGTTGTTCTATTACGAAAATCTAGCCCGTTACTACGGTCCCCGCGTCTATCAGGATTCCGACCGGGAAATGCTTGCTTCCACCGCCGCCTCGACCCAGGGCAAAGCGGCCGAAGTCTACTATGACGCCCCCTGGCACCAGAAGCTCCGGAGCGACCTGCTCCGGGAAACAATCCCCCTCTGGCGCAGCTTCGGAATTTCCGGCATCTGCCCGTTTTCCGAAATCCACTATGCGTTCCGCAAACATGCACCGCACCGGACCAGCCACACCGCCAAAGCGTGGGAGGTGAAGGCTTCGGAGTTCCGCCGCTTCGGCTGGACCCCCGACCTGCGGAAAATCCAGTATCAGAGCGATATCGACCCCAGCCGGCCGCTGCCCGTCGCTTCGGCGCTGGCGGACGCTCTCGCTCCCCGGCTCACCCTCCTCGACGGAGGAGCCGCCGCGCCGAGCGACAAACGCCGCAACTACTTCGGCGGCGAAACGCTCCGGAAAGGGCTCATGCTGATCAACGACACGCAGGCGGAAATCCGTTTCGAAACCGGCTGGCAGCTGCTTGATGCGGCTGGGAAAAACGTCGCCGGGAACCGGAAAGAAGAGCTCCTCGCCCCCGGGGAAACCACCCGGCTGCCGATTGAAGTCAAACTGCCGGCGGTCGCCTCGCGCAGTACCTTTCGACTGACCGCCGCCGGCGCGGCGCGCCCCCTCGAAATCACCGTATTCCCGCGCCCGGCGGCGCAGCGGGCGGACTCCGTCGCCTTGTACGACGAAAAGGGATTGACCGCCGCCGCGCTGCAGGCCGCCGGGATCGCCTGCCGCAACGCGGCCGGGCTCGACACGCTTGACGGCATCACCCTGCTCGCCGTCGGCCGCGAGAGCCTGACGCCGGAGTTCGCGTCCTTCGCTCTCCGGCTGAACCTGAAAGAAAGGATCGACGCCGGGAAGCTCAACGTCCTGTTTTTCGAACAGACCCCCGAAGCGCTTGCCGGGCTCGGGCTGCGCACCAAACCGGTCTACGCCCGCGAGGCGTTCCTCTCTCCCGCCCTGTCCTTGCCCGGCCTCTCGGACGGCGACTGCCGGGATTGGGCCGGAAACGGAACGCTCGCGCCGTCTGAGCAACCGCCTGCGCCGGAAACTGAAGAAAGCGTCGCCAGCCCGCTCTGGCATTGGAGCAACCGCAATATGGTCGCAAGTTATCCGCTCCGCCGCCCCGTGGAAGGCGACTGCCGGATTCTCGCCTCTTGCGGCATGGACCTGCTCTATACGCCGCTGCTCGAAATGCGTTCGGGCGCGGGACGCATTGTCTTCTGCCAGCTCGAGATCTCCGGCCGGAGCGAGCCGGACCCGGTGGCACTGCTTGTCGCCTCGGGCCTCGTCACGGCTTATGCCGGTTCGAACCCGGAAAGAGAAGAAACGGAATTTCTGGCGCCGGTCGCCATCACCCCGGCGGAGGCGGCCGGTTATCTCGAAAAAGTCCGGAACGGCGCCGTCTTGCTCGCACCGCCTGGCAGCGGCCCGCTTTTCGGCCTGCGGGAAAAGACGGAGAACGTCAACCGGTTCGCCTTCACTCCGGCCGGAAAAGCCCATTGGCCGGACCTGACGGAACGGGACGGTTTTCTGCGTGCGCCGCAGACGCTCACTGTGCTCTCCGGAAAAGGGCTCACCCCGTTGACCCTCCCGGCCTTCGCAGCCGAACTCCGGTATGGCCGGGGCGAAATCGTCTTTCTGGAAACACCTGCCGATCCTCAGCGCGAAGAGAGGGAACGCGGCCGGAAAAGCGGGCCGGATTCCTCTGCGGAATGGAGCGCCGAGATTCTGGCGGAACGCTTCGTCCAGCTCAGAAACCGGATCATCGCCGCCAACGGCACCGGACTGCCCTCGCTGGCGGAACGGCTCGAACGTCCGCTCGCCGCCGAGCAGCAGCTTGATTTAAGCGGCCGATGGGAGTTCAAAGCCGGGGACGGCGGAAAGCTGGAAACGGCCGTCGTGCCCGGTTTCTACAACCTCCAGCTGCCGCACCACGAAGGATTCGTCGGAATTGCCGAATACCGCAGAACGGTCACGCTGCCGGAGCATTTCCGCGGCCGGGAACTGATACTGGACCTCGGCGCAGTCGACGACCTCGACGAAAGCTTCGTCAACGGCGTGAAAATCGGAGCGACGGGTGAGGAGACTGCCGGATACTGGGCTGCCCGGCGACGCTATCCGGTCCCGGCCTGCCTCACGCAGCCCGGCAGGCTCGATATCGTCATCCGGGCGGAAAACTTGCGCGGGAACGGCGGCATCATCGGCCATGCCCGCCTCCTGCTGCCGGAAAAAGTCGAAAACGCATCCGAGTATCCCTATACCGGGCTGAGCGCCCGGTACGACACCGAAACCCACGTCAGTTGGTATGCGGCCGTCGCGCGGATCAGAGGTCCTGAACCGCATGGTCCGCCGCGCGGATCAGAGGTCCTGAACCGCATGGTCCGCCGACAGGTCGCGGTATGGATCGAAATCGACACGGCCGAACTCAAGGAGAGCCCGACGGTGTTCTTCGAGCTGATTTGCCAGTAATTCCGCCGGGAGATTTGAAAACCTT
>JAVBSA010000521.1:0-5461 GCA_031556915.1 Victivallis sp. | reverse complement strand
GAGCCGGTACTTATAAATGGTGTCGGCAAAACGGATCTTCTGCCCCGGCTGCCCGAATGAGGCGGGCGGGTTGGCGTAATGGATTCCCCAGGAATGGATTGCCCGGTAGATGGCCGCGCAGATTTCGTACACCCGGCGCTTGTCCGCCTGATACCCCTGAATCGCGGATGATTCGGTTGCCTTGCCCAGCTCGGCGGCAACCGTGCTCATCAGGGCGGAAATGACCTCCATATTCGGCGTGACAAAGGCTGCGAGCAATTCCGGCATCAGTTTGAGCCCCAGCCATTGGTCGGCGGCGAACGCGCTCAGCGGGTACTCCTGGCGCTGCAACGCGGCGTCGCCCTCCCGGATCTCCAGAATCAGTTTTCCATTCAACGAATCTGAAAGCGCGGCCAGGGCTTCATATTGCAACTCGAGGCCGATGTCATGCAGAAGCAGCTCTTCGCCGTCGGGCAGAGGAGGCGTATGAACCCGTTTCGACACGATGAATTCCGGCACGGAGGAGAAGGCGCAATCGAGCTCAGCCAGATTCCGCCCGGTACGGTTCTTTAATTTCAACTCATATACAATCGGCAATGAGCTTTGCTGCAAAGCGAGGTTGACCGCCGGAACGACGAGGAGCTCCGCCTCCAATTCCGTGATTCTGTTTTCTTCCTGCGTCATATTCTGTAATTCCAATCGTGTTGCTAAACTACAAAATATCCGCTGTTCATCGATTTACAAGCACCTTCCGGTACAAATCAGGCTACTTCCCGAACAACAGCCGCTTGATGTTCTGCAGGAAGGCGGGCGCCGCCGGCAGCAACTCCCATTGGAACATGATTCGGCATCCTCCGTCTCCCCGATAGTAAGAAAGAAAGGCTTTTTGAATCATTTCCGCGGAGACCGGCGCGTCGGCGACCCGGAACTGGCCGGTGGAGTCGCGATATTCCAGCTCGCCACCGGCGGTTTGGATAAAATCCAGATCCGCTTGACTGAGAACCGCGAATTCCTCATGGCCGGTTTCAACATCGTGGAGAGCGCGCAAAATGTCCGCCTCCGACTTTACCGTTCTGCCGTCGAGTTTCATTCGAATATGCTCCTGTTCTATGGCTCGGACCAGGACGGGTCGGCGATGCTGATTCCGCGCTGCGGGTTCGCCCGGCCGGTCGGCGGGCGGCAGAAGATTGCCGCAATCCCGGAACGGCTCGCCGGTCAGCAGGAATTCCGCCTTCGCCGCCGCATGGAACAATTGCTCCTCGCCCGCATGGATCGCCCGGCATGAGGTCAGCGGGTGGGTGATTCCGAAGATATGGCACATGCCGTTGCGGTCGAAGGCGAAACAGTGATCGTTCGGCACCCATTCCGGGTAGAGCGAGCCGGGCACGAGCTCGCTGTTGGGCGTGCCGGAATACACGGCCGGTTCCGGCAGGAAGATCCTGCGGTAAGGGGTCAGGAGTTCCGGCTTCGGAATTTTCATAACCGGGTCACTTTTACGCCGTAGGGCACCAGCGTGCGTTCCGCCGGGCCGACCAGGACTTCGCCCGGCAGGTCGATTTCAACCGGCTGTTCACCGGAGTTCAAAACGAACAGCAATCGTTTCCCCGGCGCGCGGCGTTCGACGACTTCCACCGTCTCCGGCAAGTCAGGCTCGATCGGTTCCACGGCAGGGAGTCGGTTGATGATATCCGCGGTCAGATAGGTGCCGACGTAATAGACCAGGCCCGCGCCGACCCGGTTGACCGTGACCGCCGGTTCCCCGGCGAGATAGCGGCTCTGCCAGCGCGCGACGACTTCGGCGGCGGCGGGTTTGAGCAATTCGTAATGCCATGCGGCCTGAATCGTCGTACCATTCCATTCGAGGAAGTGTTCCGAATGCGGATCGTCCCCGTTGAGCTTGCCGTATTCCTCGACGGTGCACCCGGCCAGGTCGGTGAGGATGCCGGGGAAGGTTTCTCCAATAATCTGATTGTCGCAGGTCCGGATGCCGGAACGCGCGCCGATCACCAAGGTTCCGCCATTGCGGACGAAGGAGTCGAGATTGGCCGCGGCCTTTTCCGCAACCCACTCCCAGTGAGGCAGGTAATAGAGTTTCAGGCAACTCAGGTCGTCTTCGGGGTGAACCAGCCCGACTGCCTGGTGCCGGCGGTAATGGAAGCTGAAAATTTCTTTCGCCACGGCGTCGGGCGAGGGATAGCCCATGGAATAGATCCGGTGGATTTCGTCGACCCACAGGTCCTGCCCGGCGATGCCGATGTCGCAGCGGACTTCTGTTCCGCACAGTGCCGGACTGAGCTTTTTCAGTTCCGCGCCGACTTGCGCCGCTTCGCGATAGCGCCGGCGGCGTATGTTGTCGTGATCGATGAGGCCGCCCCAATATTCCTCGGCCCCGAACCGGCAGGAGCGCCAGCGGAAATAGAGCAGCGAATCCGCGCCGTGCGCGATCGAGCGGTAGGTGTGGCACCGCATTTCGCCCGGTTCCGGCGTCGAATGCACGTAGCCGGGCTGGCCGCCGAAGCTCGCCTGATGTTCCGGTACGATGAAATTGCCGCATGCCGCCCGCGTCCGGGCAAGCGTAAAGGCGTGATGGACGGGCCGTTTGGAGGCGTCATAGGTGAAATGGGGGTAGGTGTCGTAGCCCAGCACGTCGAGATCCTTCCCGAATTGCCCCCGGTAATCAACCACCCGCATCAGGCCGTTATGGAGGATGATCCACGCGGGATTCGCGGCACGTAAAATATCGATCTGTTCCCGCTGGAAGCGCGCCACCATGTCGGCATAGAAACGGCTCTGGTCGAGCATTGCGCCCGGATTGTGCCAGGTGGGAGCGAGTTCGCGCGGCAGTTCGATCCCGGTGAAATCATGGTAGGTCTGAGTCCAGAACGCGGTTCCCCATGCTTGATTGAGTTTGTCGATCGAACCGTAGCGGGCCCGCAGCCAATTTTGAAATTCCAGCTGGCAGCTCTCGCAGAAACAGTGCTGGAAATGACAGTGAAACTCGTTGTCGGTCTGGATGGCGACAACCGCCGGATTGTTTTTGTAGTGATCGGAAATCGCCCGGGTGATCCGGCGCGAAAGGCTGCGGAATTTTGCATTGGTGGTACACATGTGCTGGCGCGAGCCGTGCTGCATGACGCGGCCGTCAGCCTCGACGCGCAGCATTTCAGGTTCAAGCAGCCAGCGCGGCACGGCGGCGGTGGGGGTGCAGAAGATGGTCTTGACCCCGGCGGCGGCCAAACGCGCGATCTGTTCGTCGAAAAAGGAAAAATCGAATACGCCGGGCTGCGGCTCCATCAAATCCCACGCGAATTCGCCGAGCCGGACGATGTTGAATCGGGCCTCGCGCATCCAGTCGGGATCCGCCTCCCGTTCGGCGGGGCTCCAATGTTCGGGGTAGTAGGCGGCTCCGAACCAGAATTCGGGGAACGGGGCGGGTTGTCGATGGGTCATGTTTTTGGGCATAGAGAACTCTTATTTTTCGGGAAGTTGGTGAAATTCAACGTTGTCGATCCAGATATTTCCTTCGCCGCCTTCATGGCCGAGGTGAATCCGGGCCAGTCGCCATTGCAGCGAAGGGTAGAGGGCGAGGTCGTCCGGCAGACGGTATTGGACGGAATATTCGCGCCAGTCGTTTTCCAGCTTGAATTGTTTACTTTGATAGAGGAGTTTCCCCTCCTGTTTGCCCGGCGGCTGGCAGTCGATGTTGGCGGTCAGGATTTGTTCCCGGTCCGACTTCGCCCAGAAGCGGAGCTCGACGTTTTTGCCCGGAACGGCGGGCATGTAATCGGAAATCACGGCATAACGCCCTCCCCCCGGAGCCGGAGGCAGCTTCAGGCTTTTCTGTCCGCTCAGGAAATCGGAGACGGGAACGACGGAGGCGTACATTTCTTTCGGTCCCCACCCCGGCGTCCAGAACGCGGTAAGATCGCCTTCCTTTTCGAAGTCTCCGCCGGGCAGGAGGTTCCCGGTCAAATCCGTCAGCGCGTCAAGCTTGATGTTCCCCACTTCCAGCGTCGCCGGGGCGCCCGGATTCAGGTAAAAACGGAATTTCAATTCGGTTTCGGCTTCGGAGTAATAATATTGCACCCGTTTCTCCATGCGGTCCGTCACCCGGATGGCGGAATGGCGCTGGCGCGTTCCATTCCAGAGCAGCCGCAGCATCTGTTGCTCCGCTCCGGCCGAAAAACAGCTCTGCCAGGAGAGGCGGTAGAAGGACTCGGGCCGAACGGTCATTTTTCCGTTCAAACCGGGATAGCCTTCGCCCTTGTAATCGATGGTCCAGGCGCCGGCGGATTTCTCCTGCCAACCATTCGCGGGCGTCATGTCGGGAGTGGCGGCCGCCGCGGAAAATACCGTCAGCGCGATCAGTGCCGGAATTGTCATGTTCATAGAAGAAGTCTCCTTGGTATAATATAGCCTATGGTAAATGGATTTGCGAGGCCGTGATGATGCCGAAATTGCAACGGTCTTTGTGAAGCTGTCCCGTCTTGGGCCAGACGGCCGAACGCTCCGCCTTTTGCCCGGCGGCGGCGTCGTTCACTTTGATGCCGAACCCGAGCTCTCCCCGGATGACCGACAGCTCGAGGCGCAAACTCCAGCCCTTCGGATCCGAAACGACTTCCGCTTTGATTTCAGGCGCATTCCCCCAGGTCGTCACCCGGCGCTCCGCCGGTTCCCGGGGCAGAATGAATACCCGGAAGGTCTCCTCCGTATATTCCTCGGGCCGGCTGCCGGGGAAAAACAACGGGGCGGCGTCGAAAAAGAGTTCCGCCGAATCCGTCTCCCACAATTGGCGGCCGCCGAGTTCCCCGGCGTCGGAAGCATCCGCCACGTGCAACCGGACGATCAGCTTGTCGCCTTCCCGGCTGACGGAAGCCGTGGATTCCGGCAGGCCCGCAAGTGCGAACTGCTCACCGTTTACGGCGAAGGCATTCCGGGTCAGCGTGACCGATTCCCGGAAGATCACGCCGCCCGCCGCCAGAAGCACCGTCGCCGGCGCTTCGATGACTGCCGGGCGGAGGGCGGAGAAACCGCCGCCCTGAAATCCGAGCGTCGCTTTCACGGCGGAGTCGCCGTTGTTTTCCACCCCGCCCCAAAGCGTATTTCCGGTCAGCCTGACCACTTTGGCCACTGTAACCTGCCGGGCGAGATTCAAACGCAGCTTCTCCAGTTGCTCTCTGAAATCCGCGCTTTTGGGGCGCAGATACAGAGGCGAAGAGGTTACCGGATGCACTTGGGAGGCCAGAGGATTTCCGAAGAGATCGGTCACTTCAAAGGCCGAGAGATCGGCGGAGACTCCCTCGCGGACGCCGTAATTCCAGAGCGCCGCCAGTGGTTTTCCTTCCCGGTCCCGATAGGCGTAGCAGACGATACTGTTGGGATATTTCCATTTGCCGTCGGGCTTTGCCCCCTCGAACTCGCGGGCCAAAGCGTTGTAAGCGACGAACACCGGGCTTGGGATCCAATCGAGGATGCCGTCGCC
>JAVBSA010000464.1:0-4277 GCA_031556915.1 Victivallis sp. | reverse complement strand
CCAGTTGATCGGCGGGGAATTCGAGCCGCAGCTCCGTATCGCTCAGCCGCCGCGCCCGGCAGCCGGTAAAGCCGAGTTCCGCCAGAAGCGCCTCTGCCGCCTCGACCTCTTCGAGAGCCTTCTTTTCGAGCGGGGTTCCGGTCGGAATCCGGCTGGCGAGACAGGCGGCGGCCGGCAGGTTCCAGACGGGAAGCTCCCACTCGCGCGCCAGGAGGCGGATTTCGGCTTTGGTGAATTCCGCGAGGGGGTGGAGTACGCCGAGTTCATCCGCCGCGCGTGTGCCGGGGCGGTAGTCGCCGGCGTCGTCGGCGTTGGCGCCGTCGGCGAGGCGGTCGAAACCGAGTGCGGCGGCCCGTTCCGCGAGCGCGGTGAAGATCCGCTTTTTGCAGTGATAGCAGCGCAGCGGACCGTTGGAGCGGACATTCTCGTCGTCGAGCGGTGTGAGCGGTACGATTTCCAGCGGCAGCCCGAGATCGCGGGCGAGGTCACGCCCCCGCTCGAATTCGGCGCGCGGCAGCAAGCAGGAGTCGGCGAGGAGCAGAAGTACGTTTTCCCTGCCCAGGACACGTTTCGCCGCCTCCGCGAGCATCGTGCTGTCGCAGCCGCCGGAGAAAGCGATTGCCAGTTTGCCGGGCGGGTTAATTCTGAGCTTTGTCTTCCAGCAGGGCATAATATTCTTTTTCGAGGATATCGGCCATTCTCTGCCAGGAGAATTGTTCAAGCACCAGCTCGCGGCCGTTTTGCCCCATTCGTTTGGCCAGTTCCGGGTCGCGCCAGATTTTGCGGGTGGCGTGAACCACCTCTTCGACCGCTTCAGGGGTTGTGCAATAGCCGGTTTCGCCGTCATGGATCACCTCCGGCGTGCCGTCGAGCCGGAACCCGATCGCCGGAATCCCGGTTGCCAGCGCCTGGACCACCGAGCGCGGCAGCCCTTCGCGGAGCGAAAGGTGCCACAGCAGATCCGCCTGGGCGAGATACCGGTGCACCTGGGCCGGCGGAATCAGCCCGGCAAAATGGAAGTGCCCGGTCAGGTCCAGGTCTTCGAGCTGCCGGTCGAGCGCATCGCGCATCGGCCCGTCGCCGATGATCAGGAAATGGGTGTCGGGAAACTCCTTCACCAATTTCTCCGCCGCCGGCACGACATATTCATACCCCTTCATTTCGAAGAGGCGCGCGAGCGTGGCGACGACCCGCGCCTTCTCCGGAATCCCGAGTTCGGCGCGCAGTTCCGGTTCCCGCTTCGCATTGGCGAAGGCGCTGGTATCCATGCCGCTGTAAACCACCATGTATTTGCCGTGCGGCGCGATTTCGGCGTCGACGCACTGGTCGATCATCGCCTGGGCCACGGCGAAAATTTTGTCGCAATAACGGGCCGCGCACCGTTCGGCCTCTTTGTAGACGGAGTTGCGCCACCCCTTTTCATACGGGTGGAACGCCTGGCCGTGCACGGTGTGCACCACCACCGGAACCCCGGCATGCCGCGCGGCGATCCGTCCGACGATGCCCGCCTTGGAGCTGTGGGTGTGGACGACGTCGAACTGGCGTTCCTTGAAAATTCCGCGGAGTACCCGGTATGCCTTGAAATCGTTCAAGGGGTGGAGTTCCCGCACAAGGCTCGGCAGTTCGATGATTTCGAAGGGGGGGAAATCCACGTTGCGGAGCAGTTCGCCCTCGCGCCCCGGCGAGGGGCCGGTGATCAGGGTCACTTCATGCCCCTTCCTGAGGTGGCCGAGGATGGTGAGCAATGTGTTTTCCTGCGCCCCCCCTACGATCATGCGAGTGATCACATGACAGATTTTGAGTTTACCGGAATTCATATTGCAAAACCTCCGCGACGCTGCCGTACGGCAGCAGATATTCCCGTTTTCCGCCCGGCCCGTCGAGAGTCACGTCGCAGCCGGAATCGGTTCTTTTCAATGATAGCAGTATTTGAAACGTAGTGCCGCTACGGGAATATTCAAGCGAAAATCCGTTTTTTTGTGGAAGAATCTTCCATGAACCGTAGTCGGAAGCGCTTCCTGCCGGGAGAATCCGGGTGTCCGGGAGCGTTTCTTCGAGCTTGCGCAAAAAGACGCGGCCGTTCCCGCCGGGGTCCGGAAATGCCGCTTCCCGCACCGGCAGCCGGGCGGCGAGAACCTTGAGCGCGTCGAGGTTGGGGCTCCGCGCTTCGGTGAACACGATCCGGTCGATCCGGACGTCGCCGCGGCGTTGCAGAAAATCCGCCAGCGCCCCGCTGCCCTCATATCCCGCCGCGTTGACGACGCAGACCCCCGCTCCCCCGGGATCGCTGAGCGCCACGACCGGAATGTCGGAGGAACCGCCGTGGGCGACGAACAGCGCCGGGGGCCGCAATTCCGCCCGGAGCGGCCAGCTGCCCGCGATCAGCAGAAGCACTGCGCCCGAGGTGAGAACCGCCGCTTTTTTCCGGAACAGGAACAGGCCGAAGAGGGCGAAGTAGAACAGCCAGATCTCCCACAAAGCCGGATGCGGCGCGGGGAGCCGTTCGAGGAAGGTTGCACCGAGCCCGGTGATCGTTTCCATCGCCTGGAAACTTTGTTCCAGCAGCAGCGCGCCGAAGCGGTCGAAGCCGCTCCAGAGAAGCCCGCCCGCCAGTTTGAGGAAGAGGATGGGGAACAAGAGACCGGTGACCGGCAGGAGCAGCAGATTCGCCAGGATCGACCCCGGCAGCAGCAGCCCCTGAAGGTAGAGGGAGATTCCGGCGCCGCCCAGAAACGCGGCGAGGCAGGTTCCGGCGGCGAAGAGGAACCGCCAGCCGAACCGGGAAGCGCGTTCCCGGCGGTATTTCCAGCGCCCCTCGGGCATGAAGCGGAAAGCCTCGCCCAGTGTGCTTGCGATCGCCTCGAACCGTTCCCCCGCCAGGATCAGGATTCCGGTGATGATGAAGGAATATTGAAACCCCATATCCAGCATCCACCGGGGAAAGAGCAAACTTAAGCCGCAGCCCGCCAACAGCAGCGCCTGGAAGGGCGGTATGCTGTAAAGCTTTGCCCGCAACCCGCACCAGAGCGCGATGGTAAAGAAGGCACGCATCGCCGGGGCGTTCCCGCCGGTCGAAAGCACATAGAGGAGAATGAGGCCCGCCAGCGTGAAGTACCGGGCCCGGAGCGGCAGCGGCCGCAGCAGCCAGAGCAAAATGGCCGCCAGCATCGCCACATGCATCCCTGAAACCGAAAACAGGTGGATCGTTCCCGATTCAATCAGGGTTTTGCGGCTGGAGAAATCGATTCCGCCCGAGGTTCCGAAGAAAAGCGCCGCGATCAGGTTGCATTTGCGTTCGTCTTTGATCGAGGAGACGGCGCGGGCGAGCAGCAGGTCCCGGCAGGCGGCGATCCGGCCGATGAAGCCGGGGTCGTTCCGGAGCGTCTCGCAGGAGAGCGCCCGGAAACTGCGGGCCGCGCCCCGGCCGGCGAGGTAGCTTGAGAAATCGCGCAGCGGCTGAAGTTGCCCCTCCGCATCCGCCAGGAAAAGCGCGTTGGAACCCGGGCGCAGGAAAGCGCCCTCCGCCCGGATCACGTCGCCGCAACGGAGAGGCGGTGGATCGGTGCGCGGCATCCGCAGATAGATGATCCCGGAGGCGGGGCGGAACTGTTCTTCCCCTGAAAGTTTGAATTCGATCATCCGGGCGCGGATCAGCGAGGGCGGGGCGATTTGCGGCAGTGCCGAAATCCGGGAGTCGACGACCCGCAGAACGGCGCTCCCGCCGCAATTGCGGCGCGGCAGTTGATTTTCATAAAAACCGGGGCGTGAGTTCCAGAGCGCGTGCACTCCGGCGCTGCCCAGGGCGAGGAGGATCCCGGCCGCAACCAGGGCGGCGAAACGGCGTTCGAGCAAGAGGAAGGCCGCCGCGGCGACGGCGGGCGGCAGAAGGATCCACCAACCGCCCGCCATGACAAAGAAGAGCAGACCGGCGAATACGCCGGAGCAAAGGGCTCCGGCGAACGAGGCGCGGAAGCGGGGAATTTTCCATCGGAATCGGTTCATGCCGGATAATGTAAACGGAAAGTGGCTGAAAATCAACCGATTCCGGTTGAAATTCGTTAAGAGAGGTTTTATAGTGTGTTATGATAAAGTAATGAGGAAATCTATGAAACGATTGATCTATGCCCTGCCGGCCGTCTGCCTGGGAATCGCATTGTCCTCCTGTTCGAGTGTGCCGGAAACGGAAACCTTTGAAATCACCACCCGCGACGGGCGAACATTTCAGGCGGTGTCGGTGGAGTCCCTGAGCGCAAGCCGCGTCGATATCCTGTACCACC
>JAVBSA010000313.1:0-8826 GCA_031556915.1 Victivallis sp. | reverse complement strand
AGCTCCGCGGTGCCGCGGATTCCGCCGATGAAATCGATTTCTTTGCTGGTGCGCGGATCGTCGACTCCGAGGATCGGGGCGAGGATATTGTCCTGAAGAACACTCACATCCAGCTGCCCGATGACGTCGAGTTTGGCGATGTCGAACTTCGGCTTGGCCAGGTACCAGGCGTCGGCCAGATAGATTTTAAATTCGCCCGAACGCGCGACTTTGCCGTCCTCGGCGGGAGAAACCTCGAATTGATCGCCGATGGAAGCCAGGAAAGAGGCGGGCGAATTGCCTTTGAGGCTTTTCACCGCGCGATTGTAGGGCAGGATCCTGAGCTGGCTCGCCGGGAAGGCGACGGTGAGAAAATAATTGTAATCTTCTTTGCCGGTGTGATTCGGGTTCTTCGGCGCGCATTCGGCGGCGGTGCGGGCGGCGGCGGCGCTGCGGTGGTGGCCGTCGGCGATATAGAAAACCGGCACTTTCGCTTCGAAAAGGGCGGCGATCTTCGCGCTGTTCTCTTCATCGATCCGCCAGAGGGTGTGGCGGATGCCGTCGGCGGCGGTGAAATTGAAGAGCGGCTCCTTCCCGAGTTCCGCGTTGACGACGCTGTCGATCTCAGGCTGGTCGCGGTAGGTGAAGAAAGCAGGTCCGGTATGGCTGCCGAGTTCCATCACGTGGCGGGTGCGGTCGTCTTCTTTGTCCTGCCGGGTTTTTTCGTGTTTCTTGATGATCCCTTTTTTGTATTCTTCGGCGGAAGCGGCGCCGAGGATTCCGGTCTGGATCTGATTGCCCATCTGGAGCTGATAGAGATAGAGGTGCTCGCCCGCGTCGACCGTCAGGGGGACTTCGCGGCGGAGACGCTGAAAGGCCTCGGCAGCCTGTTTGTAGACCTTTTCGTCATGAAGATCGATGCCGGCTTCCAGATCGATCTCGGGGCGGGAAACGTGAAGGAAGCTGTAAGGATTGCCTGCCGCCAGCACGGCGGCTTCGCTGGAATTGACCACGTCGTAGGGAACGGCCGCAACCTGGGAAGCGCGGGCGGCGACGGGGAGCAATCCGTGGAAGGGGTGTAGTTCTGCCATGATGAAAACCTTTCTTTAAAAAAATGGGAAAACCAATGGAATCTTCAGGAAATGCGGGACATTCCCGCTACTCGAGAATGTCGTCCTCGAGGGTTTGCAACCGGTCGTTCCAGTATGCCACCCTCGCCACCTTGCTGAATACGCATTCATATGGCATCAGCTCGCAGTCTCCGTCCGGCCGGACACCGCCGCAGGGGGCGTTGCGCAACCCTTTCGGGCACTTCTCGGTACAGACATGCGCACTTTTAGCGAGCCGGAAATTACTGCATATGCGACAGCCGAAAAACAGTTTGAAGAACCGTTGGCTCTCATTTTTCTCCTCATTGACAAAGAGAAAACGCCGGATGGAATCCCCGATTTTTTCCGGACCGGAGATTTGCGGAACGCCGATTTCGCGCGCCGCCGGAATTCCTTCCTCGGGATATGGCCGGCGCAGCGTGTGGTCGTAGAGGTAGAAACTGCGCGAAGAGGGCGACATCTCCGCCCGGGCGAGATAGGAGTTGTATTCTTCGAGCCACCCCTTGAATGTGGTGAATTCCCGGAGGGCATTGACGATCCGGTCCGCGGCGATCCGTGCCCGCGCCGGAGTCTCCGCCCCCGCCAGCTGGATGCCGGAAAACCCGAGCAGCCGGCACCCCGCCGCCTGGAGCTCGAGACGCCGCAACTGGGCGGCCTCAAACTGATTGAGCGAATAACGCAGCTCATTCTCCAGAATTTTGCGGAAATCGGGCGAAATATTGACCCCGGGGTATCCCCCTTCCAAAATCTTCTCCACCAGGTTCGGCGTCAGGAGAATCAGCCGCGCAATCATCGGGTAATGGAGACTCCGCCCGGTGAAATACCAGCGGAGCGATTGCAGTTTCAGCATATCCCACCCCGCCTGCGCCACCACGAACGAAGCGCCGGAACGCAGTTTTTTCACCACCTTAAAGTATTGCCCCATCAGCGTGTAAGGGGTGTAAGCATAGGGGTTGACCGTGCCGCCGAGATGGAATTCCGTCGAGGCGGCGGCAAATTTCCGGGTGATATCGATGCTTTCGGCGAAGGGGCGGCACCGCGTCTCCCGCGGCGTGTCGCCCGGAACGCAGTTGCCGCTCACCGGAACCAGATTCCGCAGCCCCGCTTTCGCGGCGGAAACGGCGAGTTGCATAATATCATCCGGTTCGGCGTTCCGGCCGGAGACATAGACGACGTGGCGGTCGCGATTGTCCTCCGACAGCGCATTGGCATATTCGATCGCGCGCCAGGAGTCCAGCGAAAGATAGCGGTCGGTGATCGCCAGCGAAGCGTTGATGTCCGGAATTTCCAGTACCGCCTTCTCGAGCATCCCCAGCCGCTCGCCCGCCGCGATCGGATCCAGGTTCAAACTCGGCGCGGGAGCTTCGATCAGCAAAGAAAATTCCCCCGCGTCGAGCAATTGCCGAAAACGGTTTTGCGTTGTCTCACTCATCGCCCGATTCCAGTTCCTGTTTCAGCAGTTTCTCCGTCTCTTTCCGGCCGGGGGCGAGCAGGAAGAAAAGCCCCCCCAACAGGTTGAAGAAAAGCACGATCCCGGTATAAATCAGCATCCCGGTTTTGGCATCTCCGACCGCAATCCCCCCGGCGACCAGAATGGTGACGGTCACGAGGTCGCGGCCGCCGATTCCGCCCGGGAAAAGCGGAATCAAACCGGCGATATTACCGATCGTCACCGCAACCACCAGCACAAAGGGAGAAATCTCGAGCCCCAGCCCCCGCAGCAGGATGCCGAAGGTGACCACCGTCATGAGGTGCACGAAAAAGACGCTTAAAATCACCAGGAGCGACAGTTTGCCCCACCGTTTCGCATAGATGTCGGTCGCGGCGGTCAGGCGCTGAACCATTCCTTTGCTGAGGTCATCCGCCCACTTCATCAGTTTGCCGCAGAACGGCAGTTTTTCGATCAGGCGGTGAAAAAAGATCACGCAGGAGGCGCCGATTCCGGCGAGACAGAGCGCGGCGAGCCCGGCGACCGCAAGTTGCCGCATCCCGTCATTGAGCGGGACTTGCGGAATTTCCACCCTCATCAGCAGCGGCAGCGCCGGAATCAGGATACAGAGCGCCAGCGCAAACAGGGCGATCATGCCGACAATGCGGTCCATCAGGATCGTAAAAGCGCCCTCCATCTTCCGGCCGGTTGGCGAACGCCGCGAGAGCACCCCCATCTTGACCACGTCGCCGCCGATGGCCCCCCCGGGGATCACCAGGGAGAAAAAGTATCCCTGCATCGTCAGCGAAAGCGCCTCGAACCGGGAAAGCTCCACATTCAGCATCGCGGTCAGCTTATGCCAGCGCCAGGCGCAAATGAGCATATGGGCAAGGTAAACCGCCAGCGCGGGAGCAAGGTAGCGGTAATCGAAATTGCGGAATCCTTCCTGGATCGCGACGATGTCCCGCAGCACCAGGTAAGTCACGATTCCGGCGGCAAGGAAAAGCTTGATGAAGAACCACAAAAACTTTTTCAGCTTTGCCCACGAAATCATTTGAAAAACTCTCCATTGTATTGTCTATTAAACATAGCATACGAACAGCTGTCCGGCAATCGCCGAGGCAGCCTATTTTTTACTTATTTAACACAAAGAAGGGGCAAAAGCGGAATTATGAACTTCATCGAGTGTTTTTTCACCAGTCCTGAAGCGGCGGGCCTCCGCCGGCTGCCGGTGCGCGCCTACTTTCACCATTTCGACGACCTGAAGAGCGCGGCAAAGCCGACAGTCGCAGCTTCCGCTTACGAAACCAACCTCGATGGCGAATGGGACTTCCGCTACATCACCAACCCCGCCAACCTCGAAAGCGCCATTTCCGCCAAAGGCAAATGGGACAAAGCGGCCGTTCCCGGCTGCTGGGTGATGCACGGTTACGACTACCCCCACTACACCAACGTACAGATGCCCGTCCCGGAGCTGCCGCCCAACCTGCCGGAATCCAACCCGACCGGAATCTACAAGCGCACCTTCGACGTGCCGAAAGATTGGAAGAACCGCAAGATCGTCCTCCGTTTCGACGGTGCCGACAGCTGCTTCCTCTTCTATGTCAACGGCACGCTGGTCGGCGGATCCAAAGACTCCCGCGGAGGGAGTGAATTTTCGCTCGACGGAATCGTGAAAACCGGCAAAAACGAACTCGTCGTCGCCGTCATCAAGTGGTCGGACGGCACCTGGCTCGAAGACCAGGACTGCTGGTATATGCCCGGCCTCTTCCGCAGCGTCACGCTGCTCGGCCTCCCCGAAACGCGCATCGTGGATCTCTTCGCCAAAACCACGCTCAAAGACAACTATACGACCGGCGTGCTCAGTCTTGACCTCCATACCGCCAACGCGGGTTTCCAACCCAAGACCCGCGTCAGGCTGCTTGATCCCGCCGGAAAAGCGGCGGTGAAGCCCTTTGAAATCACTGCGTCGACCCGGTGGGGAGACCGCACGTGCGATCCCGCCCGCGTCAAATCCACAGGCACCCTCGAACTCGATTCCGCCGCTCTCTGGAGCGCCGAAACCCCGGCTCTCTACACCGTGATCGTCGAACTCTTCAACGACAAAGGCGACGTGGTCGACATCGTCTCCACCCGGATCGGATTCCGGCGCTATGAACTCGCCCACAAGGCATTCCTCATCAACGGCCAGCCGGTCCGCATCACCGGAACCAACCGTCACGACCACCACGACCAGCTCGGCCGCGCGGTTCCCTATGAGACGATGAAGCTCGACCTCGTCACCATGAAGCAGTTCAACATCAACGCCGTGCGCACCAGCCACTACCCCAACGCGCCGCAGTTCTACGACCTCTGCGACGAACTCGGACTCTATGTGATCGACGAAGCCAACCTCGAACACCACGCCTATTACAGCGATTTCTGCAACAATCCGCAGTATGCGGCCGCTTTCGTCGACCGCGCCGCGCGCCTCTTCGAACGCGATAAGAACCACGCCTGCATCTACGCCTGGAGCCTCGGCAACGAATCCGGCATCGGCCCCAACCATTCGGCCATGGCCGCCTATCTGCGCCGCCGCGACGACTCCCGGCTGATCCATTACGAGGGCGGAGTCTCCGGCATGTGGGAAAACGCCCAGCCCAACCCCTTTGAGACCGACTTCGTCTGCCCGATGTATCCCTCCATCCAGGCCATCACCGAATGGGCGGTCAACAACCACGCCGAAGACCGGCCGCTCATCATGTGCGAATTCACCCACGCCATGGGCAACAGCAACGGCAGCCTCAAAGATTATTACGACGCCTTCGACCGGTATCACGGGCTCCAGGGCGGCTACATCTGGGAATGGGTCGATCACGGCATCCGCCAGACCAAAGACGGCAAGGATTATTGGGCTTACGGCGGCGATTTCGGCGACACCCCGAACGACGCCAACTTCTGCACCGACGGCATCGTCTGGCCGGACCGCGTCGCCCATCCCGGTCTCTACGAGCACAAATATCTCGCCCAGCCGGTCAAAGTCAAAGCACTCGACCCGGCCAACGGCGTCGTTGAAATTCTCAACCGGAAGTATTTCACCAATCTCGACGAATACATCCTGCAATGGGAACTCAAGGCGAACGCCAGGGTTGTCGGCTCGGGCAAGCTCAACCTGCCCGAAATCGCCCCCCGGCAAAAGACGGTCCTGTCGCTGCCCGTCGACCGCCCGAGAACGGTTCCGGGCGAAAAGCTGATGCTTTACCTCTCGCTCCGCCTCAAGAAGGCGACCGCGTGGGCGAAAGCCGGCCACGAAGTCGCCACGGAAGCCTTCGAAGTTCCCGTTCTGGCCTACCTGCCCGCCAAATGTGCGGAACCGGTCAAAACCTCCGTCAAAAAACTCGCCAACAGCGCGGAACTCGCCGCGGGCGGATTGGTCTGCCAGGTCAACTCCAGCGGAATCACGTCACTCCAATCGGGCGGCGCAGAACTCCTCCGCCGCGGACCGCAGCTGAACCTCTTCCGCGCCGGTACCGACAACGACGGAATCAAGCTCCTGATCGAGAACGACAAAGACGCCAGCCGCCCCCTCACCCGCTGGCTGCGCAAAGGGTATGACAAACTCCGGGTCAAAGCGGACGGGTTCACCCAGGCCGGCGACGCCATCGAACTGCGCTACCTCGTGTCCGCACCCGGAATCGAACACGTCGAGCTGGAATACACCCAGATCCTCCGCCCCAAAGCGGACGGCTCCATCGAAGTTGAAAACATCTTCGTCGTTCCGCCCGAATTCGAAGACCTCCCGCGCCTCGGCGTGACCCTCGAGCTCCCCGCGGAGTTCAGCGAAGTCGAGTATCTCGGCAAAGGCCCCTTCGAGAACTATATCGACCGCGACGCGGCCGCACAGCTCGGCCTCTACTCCGACACGGTGGACAATATGCATGTGCCCTATATCATGCCGCAAGCCAACGGAAACCGGACCCAGGTGGAATTCGCCGCCTTCCGCGCCCCCGGAAAAGGCCCCGGCATCCTCGTCACGGCACCCGGCAAGATGGAATTCTCCGTCTCGAGATTCTCGGAGGCGCAGCTCTTCGCCGCGAAACATACCGTGGATCTCACGCCGGAAAAGGTGATCTACCTCCACCTCGACCTGCGCCAGCGTGGAGTCGGAACCCGCAGCTGCGGTCCCGACACCCTGCCGCAATACAAAATCACTCCGGGACGCCACACCTTCACCTTCACCCTGGCCGCCCGCTAGGGAAAAGACAAAGAACGCGGTTTTGAGCCGCGTTTTTTGTTTCACGAATCCAGGTTTTACACTTGTTTTCTATAAAGTTTCGTGATATTATAAATATCATGCAACATCAACGGGAGATATTACCATGAACCTGATTCCGATTCCGCCCGGCCTTGAGACCGAGAGTTTTGTTCTGGAACCCGGCGCGCTGCGTCATGCCGGTACGATTTTGAAGAAGCATTGGCCCGATACTCCCGCCTGGCTGGTGGCCGATGAAAACACGTGGGCGGCCGCCGGCGCCGAATTGGACCGGTTTCTGGCGGAAGCCGGGGTGGAACGCTGCAAACCGTTTATTTTCCCCGGCAAACCGATCATGCATGCCGAAGAGCGTCATGTGGATACGCTGCTTGGAGTTTTTCCGGAGAAGTGCGTTCCGGTCGCCGTCGGCGGCGGTACGGTCAACGACCTGGTGAAACGCGCGTCGGGCGTTAAGCAAGTGCGTTACTGCTGCGTTCCCACCGCGCCTTCGGTGGACGGTTATACCTCGTTCGGCGCGGCGCTGGTTTCCAACGGGCTCAAGAAGACGCTCCCCTGCCCCGCCCCCCTGGCGATCGTGGCGGACGGCACGGTGCTCGAGAACGCTCCCCGCGACCTGTTCTCGGCCGGATACGCCGATCTGATGGCGAAAATTTCGGCGGGGGCCGACTGGATCGTGGCGGATAAACTCGGGTTTCAACCCATCCGCCAGGATGTCTGGGAGCTGGTGCAAGTTCCGCTGCGGGGATGGCTGGCCGATCCCTCCGACGTGCTCAACGTTCTCGCCGGGCTTTGCGCCACGGGGTATGCGATGCAGTTGATGCGCGACTCCCGCCCCGCCTCCGGCGCGGAACACCTGATGAGCCATATCTGGGAGATGGAAAATCTGGAATACAAAGGCGAAGCCGTCTCCCACGGCTTCAAAGTCTCCGTCGGAACCGTCGCTGCCACCAGACTTTTTGAAGAACTCTTCAAACTCGATGCCGATGAGGCGCGCGCCCTCGCCTGTCCCGCCGCCACCCGCGCCGAACGCGAGGCCGAAATCGACCGGCTCCTCGCCCGCGGCTGCTACGGAGCGGAGGCGAAAGAGGTCGCGCTCTCCAAGTTCCTCGAACGGGAGGCCCTGACCGCCCGGCGCGAGGAAATCTATTCCAACTGGGAATATTTCAAGGAAACGATTTTCGCCCAGCTTTACACCGGCGCCGAACTCGAAGAAAAACTGCGCCAAGCCAAATCTCCGGTCAAACCGGAAGAAATCGGCCTTTCCCGCGAACAGTACCTTCACGGCGTCGAAGCGGCACAGCTGATCCGCACCCGTTACACCGTGCTCGACCTCATTTACGAACTCGGATTGTTCCCGACCTTACTGGAAAAGCTGTAACCGTGGAACTTTATCTGATCCGCCACGGATTGAGCGTGGCAAATAAACTCAACATCATCCAGGGCCAAACCGAATATCCGCTCGCGCCGGAAGGAATCAAACAGGCGGAAGAACTGGCGCCGCGCCTGGCCGGAATCCACTTCGACCGCATCTATTCCAGCGATCTCGGCCGCGCCATGGAGACCGCCCGGATCATCCGGCCCAATGCAGTCATCACCCCCCTCCCCGGATTGCGCGAATGGGATCTCGGCAGCTGGGTCGGCCGGAACGCAGCTGAAATCGCCGCCGCCGAACCGGAAAACTGGCAGGAAATCCGCCAGCCCAACAACCCGGATTTCCGCCCCTCCGGCGGCGAAAGCCGCCGGGAATTGCGCACCCGGGCAGGTTCCGAATTGACAAAACTGGCATCCCGTCACCCCGCGGAACGCATTCTGGCCGTCACGCACGGCGCCTTCCTGGGAGCGGCCTACACGGAGCTGTTCGGCACTCTCCCCCCGGGCAGCAGCGGCAACACCTCCATTACAATTCTGCGTCACGATTCCAACGGCTGGCGCCTGGTCTGCTGGAACGACACCGCCCACCTGCAACAACCCGCCGACACGGACCAGAAACTCTAGTACATTGGACCAATCGGACCAATGCTCTTCACTTAACGGGAAATGCCATTTTTTTGACCACG
>JAVBSA010000628.1:0-4595 GCA_031556915.1 Victivallis sp. | reverse complement strand
AATCCGCGTAATCGGTTTCCCACGCCTTGTTCAGCGCTTCGATGGCCGGATATTTCTTCTGCAGGCCCGCCACGAAGGCTTTCTTTGCCGCCTTCTCCGCCGGAGCGGTCATCACGTCGCGGAGAAAGGCGAAATTCCGCCGGTTTCCGAAGTCGAGCTCGTTGTCGATGAAGTAGCCGATGCAGAGGGGGTCGGTGACCGATTTCTCCACCATTTTGTTGCGTTCCGCCGCGATTTTGAAGATATTCTTCATCTTGGCCTGGTAAGCAGGATCGTAGACGTCGTAGAATTTCTTGCCGAGCTTCGGCATGGCATGGTCGAAGTCGGTGAGCTGAAGGGTGTAAGGCGTTTTGCCCTGCGCCATCAGATCGGGGCTTCCCCAGTCGCCGACGGTGTTCATGCCCCAGTGTTCCAACCGTTTGGCCAGCGTTTTATAGAAGTCGTCGTTGTAATCTTTTTTGCCGTATTTGACCTGAAGGGTCCGTTCGACCGGCTGCCAGCGCGTGGTGTTGTTGACGTTGTAGGTCCATTCTTTGATTTCGGCGGGGAACCAACTTTCGTGCCCGTCGATGGTCACTGCGTCGGTGTGTTTGATGAGCACGTTGAGGCCGTGCGAAAAGAACAACCGGCCTGCGGGATCGACGAAATACCATTTGCCCTGATATTTTTCCAGCCGGAAACTGCCGGTCGCGGCGAGTTTGGGGCCGTTCTTCCAGCCGCCGTATTGATTCCATTCGGCGGGGGCGGGCGTGGCGGCGAGTGCCGCCTGTTCCCGGGCGAATTCCGCTTTCAGCTCGGCGTCGGAGTGAATTTTATCCGTCCATTCCCCATGGGCATACTGGCCGTACTGATCCGAAAAGGGATAGAAATCCGACCGGTGCACCGGCGAGGCGTTTTCCGCCGGAGTCAATTCCCCTTCGAGCCGGATCTTCGACAGCTTCACGTGCACCAGATTCGGCGCGATCGGTTCGAACCACCCTTTCTGGTTGAAGGTGATCGAGACGATTTTGGCCGTGTCGATGGTGCGCTGCCCCGGAATCTTGTCGGGGGTGGCGTACTTCCATTTGTGCGGCAGCTCGACGCGGAGCGTCCGGGTTTCATTCGGATTCAGGGCGATTCCAACGTTGAGGTGCCCCTTGTTGCCGGGAACTTCGGTTTCGATCAGGATAAAGACCCGCGCCTGGCGTTCGGCGGAGAGGTTGGTGACGTCGGCGGCGAAATAGCGTCCCCTGGAGAGATCCCAGTATTTTTCGCCCTCCGGCGGCAGCAGGCGGATTTCCGGGTTGAGGTGCGGGTTGCCGATGGCCACCGTCAGCGCGCCCTCTTTGTCGTATGCGGCTTTGGCGGAAGTGGTCGTCTTCGGTTTGCCGGGCGGGAGAAGGGTGATCTCGGCCGCGTTCACGGCCAGGCAGAGCGCTGAGAGCAGGAGCAGGGAAACTTTGTGCATGGTTGCGGGAGCCTTTCTTGACAGGACGGCCCGGCCGAAGCGTCTGCCGGGACGCCTGGCAAAGAGCCGGTTATGGTTTTGTTACAGGGCGCGGATCGCGAGAGTGCTGTCGACATACGCCTTGACGCAGGGATTGAAGAAATCGCTTCGGCGATAGCGTAAGTCATTATAGGAAAGGGACTGGACGTGGCCGTCGAACATGGCGGCGTTGGCCCTGTCCTTATGCCGCACGTAGGCGGGATACCAGGTGGTTGCCGTGCCGATCGGAGCGATATTTGCGGTCGATTCGAACTGCGCCGGGCTGCCCGAGGTGTGGCGGATCTGCCCGGTGTAATCCGGGCTCATCGGCGGGGTGTCGATGAACATCACGAGCCGGGAGTCGCGGCCGAACGAGCTGATCCGTTCGCTTTTCTGCGGAAGCTTCTTCTGGGTGTCCTCGGCGGAGGCTCCGAAGCTCAGTGTGCTGATTCCGTAGCTGATTCCCGCGATGCCGTAGACGAAGTAGGGTTCGGAGGGACAGTGGTAACTTTTTTCCGTCACGCCGTAATAATCCTTGAGAATCGCGTACCAGTTGGCCGGTTTGTAGTAAGCGCACAGCGCCCAGCCGTTGTAGTCGCTGGAATATAGGAAAGAACTCTTTCCGAACTGTCCCAGATTGTTGGCGCAGGAGGAGGCCTTGGCCGTCATGCGCGCCTGATTCAGCGCGGGCAGCAGCATGGAGGCGAGGATGGCGATAATCGCAATCACGACCAGGAGCTCGATCAAAGTAAACTGTTTTCGCATGACATTCCTCCCGTTTGGATTTTGTTTGTTTATATTATACGGAAATTTGATTTGAAAAACAAGTGCGTATCCGCTATAATATATTTGAAAAACGCTGTAATGCATTTGGAAAACCGTGAAATGAGAATTCTGGAAGATCATTCGCTCCTCGCGGAACACAAAGCCGCGCTTTTCCACCGCGAAGAGGAGATGCAGTTCGCCGCGGTGGAAAATGAGTACCGTTACCATTTTCAGCTGCCCTCCGACTTCCGGGAGGATATGATCCTGAATTGCCACGTGAACTGCCGGACCCGGACCTGGAAGGGGTATTATTTTCACCGGATCAATCCGCCGTTTCTCAACATCGGCATCATTCTCAACGGGGAGCAGCTGGTCCATTACGGGACGGAATACCGCATCGCCGAAGCGGGCGATGTGCTGATCCTGCCGCCCGGGAGCGACTATGAGCTCCTCACCCCGGTGAAGTGCGAAAAAATCGGCCTCATTATCCGGGGGCGGCAACTCGGGCCCCTGCTGGCGGGGTGCGGTTTTTCGACCTGTACGATTCTTTCGCCGACCAACACCGATTATCTCGACGGCTGCTTTTTGCGGCTGGGGCAGCTTATGACCGAGATGCATCTGCTCGGCGTCCGCCGGAAGGCGTCGGAGCTCTGCTACGAAATCATCCAGTACCTCGCTTCCCCCGATCCGGGCGACATCTACCCGGCTTCGCTGGCTGCCGCGCTGGAGCTGATCGGCGCAAAATATGCCGAAAAACTCTCCGTTGCCGACCTCGCCGCCGCGGGCGGAGTCGGCGAATCGACCATCACACAGCTTTTTCGACGCCATTTCGACATGACGCCGCACCGGTATCTGACCAGCCACCGGATGCGCCAGGCCGAAGCAATGCTCCACCAGCACAACTTCCTCGTGAAAGAAGTAGCCGAGCGGGTCGGTTACGAAAACCCGCTCAACTTCTCCACGGAATTCCGGAAATTTTTCGGCGTCTCCCCCACGCAGCTGCTGTCAGTCAAGTAAGCCCTTGGGGCGGCGGAGAATGACGGTGCTGTTTTCCGGCAGGCCGATGATGTTTCCGTGTTGGACGCACGGCGGCGAGCTGTAGGCGATTTCGCTGTCGCCGGCTTCGATTTCGGCGAACTCGCCGACGTTGAACAGAAATTGGTATTCAAAGGCCGGGGAGGCGCGGGAACAGCGCCAGAGAAGGGAGTCGCGAAGTGTGATTCCGGCGGCGCCGAGGGCGCGGCGATAGACTTCCGGCACGGTTCGCGCGTCGAAAGTCAGACAGGCTCCCATGCCGGGATTGCCGCCGCAGCAGAATACGCGGCCTTTGCCGTATGTGTGCGTGACGAGGGCGGGGGAGCCGTCTTCCCAGCGCGCGGCCACGGTTCCGCCGCAGGGTTCGAGGGTTGTCCGCCAGCCGGCGGCAGCCTGGCGGAGTTCGCGGTCGCTCTCGAAATAGAGATACTCGACCTCTTTGGCCGGAATGGCCAGCCGGGCTTTTTCGCGGCATCCGGTCAGCTCTTCGAGGCCGTGAGAAGGGCGGTGCGGCGTCACCCAGGTGCGTTCGTCGCGGCAGGCGAACGGATATTCGATCAGGAGGATTCCGCCGCCGGCGACATATTGCTTCAGCCATTCGGCGCAGGCGGGGGTGATAAGCTCCATTGCGGTTATGATCAGTAGTTTGTAATTTGTTAAATCGTCTCCCGCTATGACGAAATCGGTCGGGGCTCCCAATTTGCGCATGAGCAGACCGCTGCCTGCAATTGCCTGTTTGTAGCTGTAGTCGGTACGCCCCCGGATCGATTCGATTTCGGAGAGGTCGCACTCCATAGCCTGGATGCGCATCAACAGATCGTTTTCGATGCTGAAACAGATTGCAACTTCGGCCGGCGCGGGGTTGCTCCGGGCGAAGTCCGCCCCGAGTGTTTCGAGCGCTTTCGCCACCCGGTCGCAGCTTGCACTGCGGCGGGTGGGGGAGCCGTCGATTTCGCGCATACCCCAGCCGTTCGACTCTTCGCCGAAGCGTTCGGAACGGTATTGCCAGAAGGTCAGGCCGCGGCAGCCGCAGCCGATTGCCATCCAGATCGCCTGTTCGATGTATTCCGGCTCGGCCTCCTTGTGCCAGTTGGAGTAATTGGTGTAGAATTCCTGGCACCAGTAATCGGGGTCGACCCGGCGCAGCCAGGCGGATTGGAGAAGCGGCATGTGGCGGTCCGTCAGGCTTTTCGGCAGCAGTTCGACCGGGAAGGAGCACCCGTAGAAGTCGACCTCTCTGGCATTCAGGAGATCGTTGCTGGTGTCGCAGGCCGGATCCTGAACCAGACTCGAGCAGCCGACATGGCACATGACCGGGCGGTCCGGATCG
>JAVBSA010000352.1:0-4556 GCA_031556915.1 Victivallis sp. | reverse complement strand
TATCCGCTGACCGTGGAGGAGAGCCGGCGGAGAAGCGCCTACTCGTTCAGCGAAAGTTCCTGCCCTTATCTCTTGCTCATCTCAATGCGGGAGGGGAAATTGCTCTTTCAGGTCGAAGAAGAAAAATACCTTATGACGCCGGGGAAGCTGCTCCTGATTCCGCCGAGAACGCGCTACGATTTTCATTCGCGGGGCGGCAACTTTTACCATAAATGCGTGCTGGAATTCAAAGGAATCAATTTGCTCTCCATCTTGGCAACGCTCGGGATTTCCCATGCGACCTGCCTCGAGTCGCCGGAAGCGACGGCACTTTTTGAGGAGAAATTCCGTCTCCTTGCCGACCGGATCGAAGAGACGGGGCCCGAAATCCCCCCGCTGCTCATGGGCGAATCCTACGCGCTGCTGTGCGGTTTCGCACTGCTCTCGGGGAAGCCGAAACACACCTACAGCAAGCTCAACGCGATCCGGGAGCGTTTGGAAAGCAATCTCGATACCTCCATTCCGCTCCACGAGCTCGCCAAAGAGTTCAAATTGCACCCGACGGTCATGAGCCGGAGCTTCAAAAAGCAATTCAATTATACACCGGGCGAGTACCGCATTTATTGCCGGATGGAGCAAGCCAAATACCTTCTGAGGCAAACCGCGCTCACATTGAAAGAAATCGCCTATCAGGGCGGGTATTGCAACGAATTTTACTTCTCGCAGGAGTTTCAGAGAGCGACCGGCCGCCGTCCCGGCTCCTGGCGGACATCCGGAGAAGTGTGACAAAAAAAGTCCCCCGCGGTTGAAGCCGTCGGGGGATGCTTTTATTCTTACAGTCAGATCCGGGCGACGCCGGTGTCTCTGGCCGCCTGGGTGACGGCTTCGGCGACCGCGTCTTTCACCTTGGCATTGAAGGTGTCGGGGATGATGTACTCGGGGGTGAGCTCACTCTCGGGAATCATATTGGCAATCGCTTTGGCGGCGGCGATTTTCATCGCGTCGTTGATGTCGCTGGCGCGGACGTCGAGGGTGCCGCGGAAGATTCCGGGGAAGGCCAGGACGTTGTTGATCTGGTTGGGGAAATCGCTCCGGCCCGTGCCCATGATCTTGACGCCCGCCGCTTTGGCTTCGTCGGGCATGATTTCGGGAACGGGGTTGGCCATGGCGAAGACGATCGGGTCTTTCGCCATGGTCTTGACCATTTCACGGGTCAGCGTGCCGGGGGCGGAGACGCCGATGAAGACGTCCGCTCCGGCGATGATCTCTTCGAGTTTGCCTTTTTTGAGCTCGAGATTCGAGATTGCCGCCATTTCCTCTTTGATGTCGTTGAGGCCGGGGCGGCCCTTGTAGATCGCGCCCTTGGTGTCGCAGAGGATGACTTTTTTGAGCCCCATGCTCATCAGGAGCTTGGTGATTGCAATGCCGGCCGCGCCGGAACCGTTCACGATGACCGAGATGTCGGCAATCTCTTTTTTGACCAGCTTGAGCGCGTTGAGCATGGCGGCCAGGGTGACGACGGCAGTGCCGTGCTGGTCGTCGTGGAAGATCGGAATATCGCAGCTCGCCTTGAGGCGCTTCTCGATTTCGAAGCAGCGGGGGGCGGAGATGTCTTCGAGGTTGATTCCGCCGAAGGAACCGGCAAGCAGTTCCACGGTTTTGACGATGTCGTCGACGCTCTTGGAACGGACGCACAAGGGGAACGCGTCGACATCGCCGAACTTTTTGAACAGCACGCATTTGCCTTCCATGACTGGCATGCCGGCTTCGGGGCCGATGTCACCCAGCCCCAGGACGGCGGTGCCGTCCGTCACGACCGCGACGAGATTGCCGCGGCGGGTGTAGGTGTAGGAGAGATCCACGTCTTTGGAGATTTCAAGGCACGGTTCCGCGACGCCGGGGGTATAGGCGACCGAAAGGTCGGCCCGGTTGTTGAGTTCCGCGCGGCAGGCGATTTCGATCTTGCCCTGCCATTCCTTGTGCTTTGCCAGTGCCAATTCTTTGATGTTCATTTATTTGCCTCTCTTATTTTCAGGCGTTTGCAGCCTTGATTTCATCCAATATCGTTTTGATCGCATTCGCCGATTTTTTCAGCTTTATGAGTTCTTCGTCGGTGAAGTTGAGTTCAATCGTGTATTCCGCGCCGCTTTGGCCCATGAGGTTCGGCAGGCTCAGACAGAGGTCGTCAAGCCCGTAGAGACCATTGACCCGGTTGCTGGTGAAGAAGATGCTCTTCTGGTCTTTCAGGATCACCTCGGCAAGGCAGGTCGCGATGGAAGCGATGGCGTAATAGGTCGCGCCCTTGCGCTTGATGACTTCCGCGCCGGATTTGATCACATCCTCTTCGATCTGCGCTTTGTCGATGGTGATGTGCCGGGCTTTGCAAAAGGCGTCGAGCGTCATGCCGCCGACATGGACGGAGCTCCATACCGCGAACTGGGTGTCGCCGTGTTCGCCCGCGATGAAGCCGTGGACGTTCCTGACGTCGACGCCGAGCCGTTCGCTGAGCATGCGGCGGAACCGTGCGCTGTCGAGAACCGTGCCCGTGCCGAAGACGATGCCCGGCGGCAACTGGCTCTCTTCCTGAATGATGTAAGTGATGATATCGACGGGGTTCGACACCACCATGATGACGCCGCCGTTATAATGCTGCATGATGTTCCGGGTGATCTCTTTGGCGATGCCGACGTTCTTCCTGGCCAGATCGAGCCTGGTTTCGCCCGGTTTCCGGCCCAGGCCCGCCGCGACGATGATGACGTCGCAGTCGGCCACGTCGCTGTAATCGCCGCAATGGACGTTCATTTCGCCCAGGATGGATAAACTGTGCCTGATATCCATCGCTTCGCCTTCGGCTTTGTCGCGGTTCACATCGATGATGGCCATTTCCGAGACTAGATTCTTCATCGCGATCGAGTAGGCGGTGCTGGCGCCGACGGCTCCCGCACCGATGACGGCGATTTTGGAATGTTTTTTCTCCATAATGCTTGAATAAGGAGAGGGGGCGACGGCTTGATCTCTGTGGTTGTCCATATCATTCTCGAAGGTTCAACATCTGTGAGGAATTCGCAGATAATTGGTCACATAAAATACCACCGGAATGAATAAAGTCAAATTTATTTTTACGGAAGATCGATTTTTCAGGAATTCCAAACAAAAATAAAACAAAGCTGATTTCTTGATTTTTACATCGCTTTCCATTATATTGCAGTGAAAGAGGGGGAGTATGAAAGTTTTCTGTTTTCTTCTGCCTGCTGTGTTTCTGGTTTTTTCCGGATGCAAACGGATGTCGCCGGAATTCTTTCAGGGAAGCGCCTTTTACAGCATCGATGAACACGGCCGGGAAAGCCTCCGGCTTCAGGGATTGGTCATGGAGAGCGCGTGGGGCGTTTCCTCCATTGAGGAAACCCGTTATGCCGATTCCACCGATGTCGAGGTGAACTTGCGTTGGCGCGGCAATGGAGCGGTCGATCGGACAATTGACGTCACCGACAAGTTGCGAGTCACGCTTGGCGGGAAAGAAATATGGGTGTCCGAACCCTACCGGAAAGCGTTTATGACGGGCGATTCCCGCGAGTACGAGAGATTGCGCCGCGAAGGCGTTCCGCTGCCTGAGACATTCGTGAAAATTCCACCGTCCGGAATGCGGCGGCGGGCTTTGCGCGACAAGGACGTGCCGGAGTCCGAAATTGACCGGATCGATTCGCTGTTGGAGCTGGCGCAAGCTGAGTACGGCATCACCGGCTGGAAGCTGAAAATCCTCAATGGGAAACCGCTTTCGGAATTGCCGGAGTGGGTATGGTCGCGTCTGCTGTGCTGTTCATTTCAAAGTGGAACGGCGGAAGGGGTTGCACTGATTCTCGATGATGGCGTCGAACCGGATCACAACTTTTTCCGGCGCGGCTGTTCCCTCGGCCGTACCTGTAAGAAGGGAGTCTATTGGCGGTATGGTGAAAAGTACGAAGGCGAACTGCCGGCGGCGATATGCGCATCAGGGGTGCTTCACTTTCACGGCCTGGTTCACGGCGCTCTCGCCGCCGGGAACTTGGCGGCGGCGGAATTGCTCATCAAACGCGGCGCGCCGTATTCGGAAGAAGATAAGGCGATACTCGAAAAAATGCGGGAGGAAGGCAAATGAATAAGGCGGGCAAAATTATCATTCGGGCGCTGGCGTCTGTGGCGATCGGCACGGTTCTTTTTTACGGTGTTTCCATTGTGTGCCTGGTGATTCTCCTGACCTCGATTCATCGGGATTTTCTTGTGCCGACCGTTGTGGTCGCCGGTATCGGGCTCGGATTGGTTCTGCTGGCGTGGAATATCCGGATCCGTCTGCTGGCGTATGCGGGATGCGGCGTTTTCGGCCTTGCCCTTCTGGCTGCCGGGGGATTGAGCGTTCACTCGTGGTGGACGCACGGGCGTTTCGCCGTCATCCGGCAGGGCGTCAACTGGCATGAATACCGGCCGTTTGCACCGGGCAATAAACTTGTGAAAATCGGTCCTGTCGAAGGAGGCCGCCTGACGGGGGAAATGCCGAAGCTGGACGGCGCATATGCGCTCTATCCGGTATACGCCGCTGCGGT
>JAVBSA010000571.1:0-3531 GCA_031556915.1 Victivallis sp. | reverse complement strand
GTTCAGCGCATCGCGCCGCTGCCGCAGCAGGCGTACCGCTCGCTCAAGTATAAGATCGAAGAACTGATGAGCCGCGACCGGAACCGCCCCTTGTCGGGTGCCTTGTTCCGGATTCTGACGGAGGAAGCGCTCTGGCTTCTGGCCTCGCGCACCCATGACCTCGAAGACAAGGCGACTCCGCCGGAGTGGCTCCGCCAGACCCATTTACAGATGCGGCGGCCGGAGAATTTCACCGATGGCCTCGACCGCATGGTACAAATTTCCGGCCGCACCCGGGAACATCTCTGCCGGCAATTCCGCCTTCACTACGGCATGACGCCCCGGGAATTCATTCTGGAACAACGCCTTGACAATGCGGCGCAGCAATTGGAGATGGGTGCATCGGTGACGGAAGCCGCCGCCCGGGCGGGTTTTCAGAATCTCTCCTAGTTCCGCACCGCCTTCCGGGCGCGCTTCGCCATGCTCCCGCTGCAATACCGCAAAAAATACGGCTACTGAACTTCAACCGGAACGACCAGTCTGGATTCGTCGATCCGGAGTTGGCGGTGCGTGTGCGCCGCAACGACGGCGGCGATTCCGCCGTCTTCGCGGCGCAGCGTGATGTCGAGCCATTCGCCGGGGCCGAGCATCACCCGCCCGGCGGCGAAATCGAGATCGAAGAGGTTCGGGCGGATCAGGACTTCCGGCTCATTCAGCGTCTCATGCTTCACGCCGAGAATTTCACGGTGAAAGAAATAACAGGGAGAAGCGCCCCAGGCGTGACATAAACTGGAGTTCCAATTCCATTCTTCCCAGGTATTTACCGCATCCCGGTCGAGCATGACGCCCCAGGCGCGGCGCAGCAGGGAAAGCGCTTCCTCTTCCAAACCGTTTTCAAACAGTCCGCTCAAGTAATAGAACATGGTCCATGGCGTGTTCGGCGACAGAACCCAATCGGCAAGCTTCTCAGGGGCAGAGGTTTCCACACAAAACAACGGCACCCGCACGCTGACGTAATTGCGGTAATAGGTATCCCGCAGCGTTTTCCGCAGCGCCTCGCGGCCGATCAGCCCGGCGAACGCCGCGTAGCCATGCGTGGCCTGCGACAGGACGGGCGGCTTCCAGAAACGCGGTTCCCGGTAAATCGGTCCCGTCACCGCCCTGCCCTCCGCGTCGAGTTCGGTGATCCGGCCGACGCCCCAGTCGATCCCATCGGCGTCGAAATAGAGATCCCAGTTGAGGAAGTTGCAGTCCGCTTCGAGCGCGATGGAGTTCACCCCCTGACGCAGAGCAAGAACCGTCCGATTGGGTTCGTAAGCGGGCAGCGGCCGCCCCCAGCCCGCCTTGCGGGAATCCTCTCCGCACAGCTTGCCGTTGCAGAAGACCCGGCAGGGACCGAACGCGCCCCAGACCAACTCCACATTTCCGGTATCCGGCCGGACCACTTCAAATTCGACCCGGGCGGTTTGCCCCCGGTATTTGCCGCCGAATTCACAGGAAAAGTTGTAGTTGAACAACGGCCGTTCCGGTCGGGCGGAGCTGTCGCGGAGCGTATCGGAGCCGAAGCAGCGGTGAAACGCTTCCGCGACGATTCCAGCGTTCCGGCGATACATTCTGCCGTCTTTATTCAGAATCTCCGCAAGATCCGCCATCGCGTCGAGCGCGGCGTAATAAAGACTGTTCATCGCGGCGCATTTCTCCAACCGGCAGAGCTCGAAGGCATTGTCGAGATAGGCGATATTGACGTCGGCGAGCAAGCCGTCCGGCTGCCGGTATTGCTTCATGTAATCGACGCCGCTGACGCAGTTCTCCCAGACTTCGGCAACCAATTCCCGGTCGCCGGTCACCTGAAAATACCAGCGGATGAAGAGGATCTGTATCATCGCGTAATCGGGCATGAAGCTCCAGCCGCAGATGCTCGGCGAAAGCAGTCTGCCCGCGTTGAAAGAACAGAGCGCGTGCTGAAGAATGCATTTCCGGGCGAGATCGGTGACTCCATAGAGGGAAAGCGCGATCCGCGACGAAACGAAGGCGTCCATCCACTGCGCCTGGTCGCGGTGCGGGCAGTCGTTAAAAATATCGTCCATACAGAGACGGATGGTGCGCTCGGAGATCTCCCATAATCGGTTGAGCCGCGGGTCGGAACATTGAAAGGATCCGCTCCCCCCGACCGGATAGCCGTATTCCAGAACCCGCAGCTTCTCAAGGCGTTCCAAACCGGAGATCAGGACATAACGGAACCCCCGCTTGGAGAAGCTCTTCCAGCTGAAATCGGCAATGCTTCCCGTCAAGCGATCGGAATACATTTCAAGCCGCTCTTCGACATTGGCCCAGCCGTGCCCGAGATCTTCGATATAGGCGATTTCCAATGCGGAACCGGCCTTCTTTCGCCCGGCGAGCTCGATCCTGCCGTATACCATCTCGCCGAAATCGGCGAGAAATCCGACGTCGCGCTGTTCCACCTTGACCGGAAGACGTTCCGTTTCCTGCTGATACGGAATCGGACGCGGCAGCAGATGTTTGAGCGTTCCGCCCGCGATGGCCGGGGGCCAGCCGGAGTCGTCGAATCCGGGGAGCACCCATTGTTCTTCGCCGGAGTCGAGATTGTAATATTCGAGAAATCCGACGTCGCCGACGGCGGTGTCGGGCGAATTTGCATCATACGCCGTACAAACGCGCGCGCGCCACTCGCCCGGCCCGTCGTCGCTTTCGCACCACAATTCCGGTATCCCTTTACGCCCATGAACTTTGACTACTACTACATTGCGCTCATCTGTCAGTTCAAAAACATCATAATAAAGAAGCGGTTCCCCGCTTTTGACCGGGCCGTAAGCCAGCAACACTCCATTGTTCCAAAGCTCATAAAAATCGCGTGCATAGACCGAAATCCGGGCATTCCGGGGGAAAAACGCCCGGAAACAGGCGTACTGATTTTTCAATTCCGGCGAATTCGCCGCCTGCATCAAGAACTTCACATCCAGCCTCCCCGGCTCAAAGTCATTTTTATCCGTTCGAATCCCCGGTCGGGGGGACAACACAAATATACTTCCGGTTGGAACGCAAGGAAATTCGCATTGCAACCCATTACAAAAACCTCCAATATCCGGCTCCGGAATTCATCCGTCAATGGGAAGTAAAAGGTGTAGCCGGAATCCCGCTCGACGGTCAGGAATTCCCAGGGATTGGCCGGAAAGGAGGGCGCGCGATCCGGGCATCCGTACAGACGGCCATCCATCAGAATATTCACGTAAGCTCCTTCCGTTCCGTGCTTTCCGTTCAGTGCAACGGCGAGGTAACTTCCCTCCCTCACATCATCGCAATGAAATTCCGATCGCCACACTTTTTCAATCGTCTTCTCCCCGGCAAAAAGGTTACCGACACGCCAGTGCGAGGAATCCAGCACGGTGCCGTCAGACCCGAACCCCGTAATCGACCGCAGGAACGACGGCGAATCGTCAAACCGCAGATACCGCGCCTCACTATTGATTTCGATGCGGAAGCTGCTTCCGGTGATGAAATCGATCGGCTTCCATTCCAGAAAATCAGACGAGA
>JAVBSA010000198.1:0-4894 GCA_031556915.1 Victivallis sp. | reverse complement strand
CAGCCTCACCCAGCTGTCGACGAGTCCACCGGGTTTGTCCTGATTCTCGATTCGGACGATCAGTATATTCATACCGGGCTTGAGGAGTCCGTCCGCAATCCGGTAATGCCGCGGTTTCCGATCGTTTCGGGAACCGATCTCCTGACCGTTCACAAACGTTTTATCTCCGGTATGCACATGGCCCAGTTCCAACCGCATCTCCTTTGCGGCGGCCTGCGCCGGAGTCAGCTTGAATTTCAGCCGATACCAGCTTACCCCGGAATAATCACGTTCGAGAAATGTTTCATAGCCGATGCCGGGACGGATAAATTCGCCGCCTCCGGTCTGCTGGCCGCTGAGCCATTTTCCGGAACCGTCTTTGCCTTCCTGCCACTTTTCCGACAACCCCTGATTGCCGGGATCCAGCGCGAATTCCCACTGCATATCTTTCAGCCGGAGTGTGGAGCTCAAATCCACACGATATGGAGAAGACGGACTACCCATCCGGGCGCCATGCGCGGTCAGCAAGGCGGAGATCAGCCGCCCGTATTTGGCGGCGGCCATCTGTTTGGAGTCGAAAAACTCCGGCGTGAGCGCGCTGAAAAAATAGCTGCCGGAACCGTGTTTCATCTGAAGCAGAACCGCGGGACCGGTCGCCGCCGCGCTGCAGGGATAATTGGTGAATTCCGGAACTTCAAGCGCACCGCGCCAGTAGAGTTCGCCGTCGTTCCAACCATTCATCCAATTACCGCCGGCGGGAGAAAGCGAAACGGCCTTGTCGCATTTGGCGGAAATTCTCATTTCCAACAGGAACGGCAGCCAGGAGCCGTACCACTCTTTTCCCGTGTGCAAGTAGAGAATTTTCCCGCCGTTGTAAACGTAGTCCGACAACTGAAAGCTGTTTTGTTCCAGCTTCTTCCAATCCGGATCGGAGACGATCAGCAGCCGAAGATTGTTCAATGCGGCAAGATCCGCCCCGGTATATTCTACGCTGAATTTCTCCAGCAGAGCCTCGCCCTTTTCTCCGCCGAAGAAGCCGACCTCCCCGTAGGCCGGACGGCGCTCCGCGAGATAATCGACCATGCGGCAAAAGACGGTGGTTGCCACCGGATCGATCGACAACCGTCCGCCGATTTCGAGCTGGGAACCGATCCAGCTGCCGTTTTTGCCGCGATATTCCAGCAGCGGGGTCTGGTAGAGGTCGAAACCGCTGACCAACAGCGACAGATCATTACCGGTTTGGGGACGGCGAAACACGTTGGCCGCAACCATGCCGCGATTTCCCCAGTCGAGCCATTGCTGACTGCGCTCCGGTACTCCGTACGCGGGCTCCAGAGAGCTGCTGCCCCGCCAGGAAAAGAAATCCATATCGGTCAATCCCTCCAGCACGGGGTGCGCCGGAGCATTGATGAACGCCTGCCGGCTGCGGATGCTCAGAAGCTCCGGAGAAGCCTTTTGGTATTGCTCCATCACAAGCGTTTGAATTCCTTTCTCCGCCAACGCGGAAAAGTCGGGCAGACTTTTTTGTTTGGAAAAAGCGCCGGGGGCGATCACCAGTACAAGGCCGGGTATGGCTTTTTCAGGATTCTGTACAGGCAGAACTTCATAACCAATTTTTTTCAACGTATCGTTCAACGCGCTTCCGCCACCGTAAAGCTGGAGTTTCCGGGTTGCCGGATACACTGCGGGAAATACCTGAATGAACTGGGAATCGGCCAATTCCGGACTCTCTTTCGTCTGCGGGATAAAGCGCGCCTTCAAAGTATATTCGCGACGGCCGCCGACTGTCGGCAGAATCAGCCGGAAGGGCATACGCTTTTGCGAGTATGCGCCCGCCTCGAAAGGAATCACGGTGAACGCCGCTTCCGCGCCCGAAGCGTCAAGCACGGAGATTCTGACCTGATACTTCAGTGAATGGCCGGTCATATTGATGAGGCCGACGGCCTTATGCAGCGTTTCACCGCTCCAGAAAGCATGATCGTTCTCGTAATAATCCTCACCCGCCCCCATGAATTTGCAGACAACGTCCGTCATAGCCTGACGAAACGGGGTGCTGAACAGATTCGGACGAAGGTCAAGTTCATCCCCGGACAGGCCGAACTGCACGAAACTGCTTCCGTAAATGTCGGGCTTCACGCCGGGCCGGGTCAGATCCCCCCCGATCACCGGCCTGGACGGATTGGAACGGACCGCCGTCAGGTAACGCCCGAGATATTCAAAAGGAGCAAGACCGCTCAAACCGTCATAACGCCAGAAGAAAACGGTCTGATTTACGGAATCCGCCAGTGTTTTCTGCAGAATATCGGCGATGATGTAATATTCGGTCTGCTTGTCGAGGCCGTCTTTACCGCGATTCGAAGCCAACAGATCATTGAAGACTCCATCCCACGCGAATGGAACGGTCACGCTTTTCTCCCGGTAGGCGCCAGGTCCCAGGACGCGGGCGGCGTTTTCCTGCCAGTATACGAACTCCGGATTCTTGCGGATACGCCCCCAACGGCTCAGGTGGGCAAAAGAGCCATGGTACGGAATCGCATATTCGCCGCAGTAAATCGGCAATCGGGGGTCTTTGCCGTGATGCCGGAAAAGAGCTGCAAGTTCGGCATAGGGAGCCCGCCAGGTATGATAAATATGAGTGCCGTAGACATCTTTCACATGACTTCCCGAACCGGTCAGAACTTCCGCATCCGGGAAATAATCCTTCACATGCCCGCCGATCAGGTTCAGCTTGCGGGAGCGCGCTGTTTTTTCCCCCGGCAGGTTCGGATCGCCGCCTTCGATCATGCCCTCTTTCCCGTCCGGGGCGATATGAGGGCGCCGGGCAGCGTCTCTGGGCAATCCGGTCAATGCCGGATTATTGCCGCTCCAGGAACCGCCGAACCACATATCCACCAGAATCGCGCCGACGGACGGATGGTTGTCGAGGCGCCCCGAACGAACGTTCTCTTCCGCCAGGGAACGCCATAACTTCAAACAGTCTTCCTCCGAATTCTCAAGATACTCGTTATAAGTGAGATGGATTTTTTCAACCGCGATGAATCCCTCTTCGTCGGCGATGTCATAAAAAGAGGCCGGCAGCATACGCTGGGAGTAAACGGAATTGATGCCGAACAGTTTCATCGTCCGGATGCTTTTCCGGGTAACCCGGTCGGAAGCGTTGCACCAGAGAGTCCTCCAGAAACCGCCATAGGAGGATTCCGAGTTGAGCATGACCGGGTTGCCGTTCAACAGCAGTCTGCCCTTGCCGGTTCCCAACTCCCGGAATCCGAAGCGGACGCTTGCGGCATCGACCGTTTCCCCGTTCTGTTTCAATCCGCAATCAAGCCGATAAAGGTTCGGCTCGGCAATGCTCCAGAGTTTCGGAGTGATGTAGTTCAATTCCACCCGGCGGGAAAATGGTTTGCTTTCACGGTGAACTGTTTCTCCGGTTTGCGCGTCATGGATCGCAATCTCCAATTCCCCGGTGAAACCCTCCGGCAAAGTTCCATAACCGAAATCGAGACGCAATTTTCGGGCGGAGACAAACGTCGAAATCCGGAGCTGCCCGAAATTCAGCCGGGGCCGGAAACAAAGCCAGACGTTATCCTGCAATCCGGCCCGTCCAAAGTCCGGAACGGCGGGATCCGGCGCGGTTGCGACATAAATCTGATTCTTCTCCCCCGCCGGACGCAGGAATTCCGTGACGTCGACGCTGAAAAAAGGGCAAACCAGGTCGAGCTGATACTCGTGAACCGGCAGCGGAACGCGTTTGCCGTTGAGGATCACAATTCCTTTGGAATAGAGCGCGTCGAATTTCAGCAGGATCTGACTGTCTTTGCTTTCCGGCGGCATAATGAACTCCCGGAAATACCATCCCTGCCGGTAATCGTCATACGGTTTCCCGTGAAATTTCCTGACGGCGCGGCCATCCGCGGTACGGATGAAATCGGTCTGTAGACCGCCCGCCCAGAACCCCGGAACCAGGAAATATCCCCATTCGTCCCCGAACGGCGGCGGGGTTTCGCGCATTTCCGGACACAAGGTGAATTTCCAGAATCCGTTGAGGCTGACATCGGTGCGTTTCCCGCTGTTTTTCCGGAACGCCTTGGAGAGATCCCATGCGGAAAGCATCTCCGGGGAAACTTCCGCCGCCGCATTTTCCGGAAAAAACTCATGTCGCGACACTTCTCCGGCGGCGGCGAGCACAGTGAACACCGCAAACAGCACCGATAATAATCGTTTCTTCATTCCTGACAGCTCCAGATATTGCAGATGATCAATTCAATAGATGATACGTTCGATGAAGTCGCTTCCGCGCGTCCAATCCAGATAACTGGCCCAGGGACGTCCTTTGACCATTCTTTCGATGATTTCCCTGCCGCCCGCGCCGGCCACATGGCCGTCACCCCAACCGATATTCACACTGCTGAGCGAATGAACCGCCCACGGCATGCACACCCAGGCGGAATTGTAGTGCCCCAGCAGGGTGCCGGCAGAGCGGTATGGGAACTGGGAGCCGCCCAAGCGCCCATCCGCCAGCAAAATAAGCGTCGACGGGGATTTGATCTTTGAAAAATACAATATGCTGGCTGTTTTGCCGCCCCAGGCGACTTCCCCGGCCGCGTCATAAAACGTACCGTTCAGACAATGACCGGTGTTGAGCGGATAACCGCTGTAGCTTCTGACCCGCTTCTCAAGCGACTCCGTTTCGGAACCCGGATACGGGCTCGTCTCCGGGCAATTGAAAAGTTTGAGCGAAGATTGAAGATGTTTGGTATCGATCAAAGCCGTTACATAGTTTTCATCCGCATTATTAACCTTGAGCAACATGGCATCGCGATATGAAATACCATAGGAAGTCATGGCCGTCACGATTTGCTTTATGTTGTTTGCGCATGAGCTTCCGCGGGCTCTTCCCCGGGCCGATCCCAACGCC
>JAVBSA010000078.1:0-5541 GCA_031556915.1 Victivallis sp. | reverse complement strand
CGGGCAGGCGGTTTACGCCGCCCGCGAGCAGCTCAGCGGCCCCTTCGCCGTGATCAATGCGGACGACTTTTACGGTGAGGACACCTTTCGGCAGCTCGCCGGTTTCCTGCAGACCGCCGGAACCGGTAAGGTGCGCGGATGCATCGCCGCTTTCGTGCTGGAAAATACGTTGAGCGAAAACGGTTCCGTTTCGCGCGGAGTCTGCGTCGCCGACAGCGCCGGCAACCTTGCCGGAGTCACCGAATTCACCGGGATCGAGCGGCGCGGCGGGAAAATCGTCAGCCTCGAACCGGTGCGCGATTTCACCGGCAAGGAGCCGGTGTCGATGAACGCCTGGGGCTTTTTCCCCGCGCTCCTGCCGGAATTGGAACGGCTTCTCACCGGGTTCCTGAAAGAGCGCGGCCAGGAAGAGAAGAGCGAGTTTTACCTGCCGTTCGCCGTGGATGCCCTGATCCGCGAGGGCAAGGCTGAGGTCAAGGTTCTCCACAGCGCCTCGCATTGGTTCGGCGTCACCTACCGCGAAGACAAGCCGACGGTGCAAAAGGCGATCGTGGAACTGGTTGCGAAGAAGGCTTATCCCGAAAGGTTGTTCGCATGAAGGTCTCGCATACCCATGATGAATTGAAGGCGGTCTGCTCGAAATTCCGCGTTTACGGCGATTTTCTGGTTGCGGTTCCTTTTGGAACCGGCCATATCAACGATACCTACCAGGTGACGTATGACCAGGGCGGAATCCGTCTTCACTACACGCTTCAGCGGATCAACAAAAACGTCTTCAAGAACCCGGAAGCGCTGATGGAGAACATGGAGCGGGTGACCACCCACATCATGCGGAAAATCCGCCGCCGCGGCGAACAGGGGCACCGGCGGACGCTACGGCTGCTCCATTCCTATGACGGGCCGCCGTTTGTGAAGGATTCCCGTGGCGATTACTGGCGGCTCTATATCTTTGTCGAGAACGCCAGGTCCTACGATATCCTCGAGGGGCCGGAAATGGCGTTCAATGCGGCGAAGGCGTTCGGCGCTTTTCAGGACGACCTGGTGGATCTTGAAGGAGGGCGGCTCAACGAGACGATTCCCGACTTTCACAACACCCCGAAACGGCTTGAAGCCCTGGAAGTTGCGATCCGCGAGGACAAATGCGGCCGGGTGCGTTCCGTGGCGCGCGAGATCGATTTTGTCATGTCGCGCCGGGAGGAGACCGGGCTGCTGCTGGCGCTCAACGCAGCGGGCGACGTTCCGGAACGGATCACCCACAACGACACCAAGGTCAACAACATCCTGATCGACGACCTGACGGGGGAGGGGATCTGCGTGATCGACCTCGACACGGTCATGCCGGGGCTGGCGCTCTACGACTTCGGCGACATGGTGCGCGCCGGCACGAGTCCGGCGCAGGAGGATGAAACCGACCTCGCCAAGGTGGTGATGCGTTTCGAGATGTTCGAGGCGCTGCTGAAGGGCTTTCTGGCGAGCGCGGGGGATTTCCTGACGCCCGCCGAGCGCGAAAACCTGCCGTTCTCCGGCAAACTCATCACGCTTGAAATCGGGATCCGGTTCCTGACCGATTTTTTGAGCGGCGACGTCTACTTCAAGATTGCGCGGGAACAGCACAATCTCGACCGCTGCCGCACCCAGCTGGCGCTGGTGGCGTCGATCGAGAAGCAATACGACAGGATGCGAAGCCTATTGTAACAGACCGCGTAATTTCCCGGCAAGGTTCAGCCCCATGACCGCGTGACCGAAGGGACCGGGGTGGACCATGTCGGCGGTGAGGCAGCCCGGGTCGTCGAGAAGTTCATCCCCTTCGATCAGCGCGGCTCCGTACTTTTCCGCCAGGCGGCGGAAGATTGCGTTGAACGCATGGAAGTTGGCTTCCGGCGGATTGCGGAAAGAGGGGTGGCAGGGAAATACCGTAATCGCCGCGACCGGCTTGCCGGGATGGCGTTTGCGGATTGCCGAAAGCATGTAGTCGACTCTTTTCTCATACTCTGCCGGATCGAGATGGAGGATGTTGATGCCGATTTCGAGCGTGAGGATGTCCCAGTCTTCGCGTCCGGCGATGAAGTCGGCGACTTCCGGTTCGGCGGCGCATGCGCCGCTCAGGCCGAGGTTGAAGACGTCCATTCCCAACCGGCGCGCCGCTACCATGGGATAACCGTCGAGGTTGCTGTGGGTGATGGAGGAGCCGTAGGCGAGATAGCGCAGTTGAGGTTTCTCCTCTTTGTGCGGAGGGCGGACCGGGGAGCCGAAGCTGTCCAGCCCGCAGAAGATTGCCGTTCCTCCGCGCCCGAAGGCGATTCGCCACACTTCCGGCGCGAAACAGCCGCGGCGGAGCGTTTCGGGAGTCACCCCCGTAAACTGTTCCGGCGGAGCGAGACAGAGGGTGTTGACCACACCTGGAATGACGGTGGATACATTGAGGTTGTTCACCTCGAAGTCTCCCCGGTAGACCCGAAAGCCCATTTCGTTGCCGCCCGCTTCGGTCTTGACGGCGGAGAGGTAGAGCCGGACATTGGACGCATCGGTCACGAACCGGATTTCGCAGCCGCTCGATTCGGTGGTGACGAATTTACCGCGCGCGCCGCACGCGTTCCGTACATTTTCGGGGTAGCGCAGCAGTTTTTTGCCGAGACCGCCCGGCGCGTCCGCCAGTTCGGCGACATTGTGAAATTCCAGATTGTCGGAAATCATTGTGAATCCTTTCGGTGAATGGAGTAATATAAATCCGCTTGCCGACGGTTCAAGGGGAAACGGCTGTAAACGGCTTGTATTTTCCGGTTTTGGTTGCATGTTATAGGATGCAACCGAAACATAAGGATTTTCAAGAATGAAGCAATACCCCCCTGTCCTTAAGAATGTGAGCCGGATCCTTCACGGCGGAGACTACAATCCCGACCAGTGGCTGGAGACGCCGGAGATCATCGACAGGGACTTTGAGTTCATGGAGAAAACCGGCTGCAACACCTTCTCTGTGGGCATCTTCAGCTGGTCGATCCTGGAACCCCGCCCGGACGAATATCATTTCGAATGGCTCGACTCCATCATGGACCGCATGGCGGAACACGGATATCACGTCATTCTCGCCACGCCGAGCGGCGCCAAGCCCGCCTGGCTGGCGAAACTGCATCCCGAAATCTGCCGGGTGAACCGCGACGGGTTGCGCGAGCCGTGGAAGGCGCGCCACAACCATTGCTGGAGTTCCCCCGTATACCGCGAGCGGGTGCGCCGGATCAACAGCAAGCTGGCCGAACGCTACAAGGATCATCCGGCGCTCGTCGGGTGGCATATCTCGAACGAATACAACGGGGAATGCTATTGCGACCTCTGCCAGGAGAAATTCCGCGAATACCTCAAGGAACGCTACGGCACGCTGGAAGAGCTTAACCGCGCCTGGTGCAACGCGTTCTGGAGTCATCTCCATTATGATTGGTCGGAGATCAATCCGTGGGGCGGGTCGGAGTGCAACGCGATCGACTGGCGGCGTTTCACAACCCGACAGTGCTGCGACTTCATGAGCGCCGAAAAGGCTGCGCTGAAAGAATTTACGCCCGACGTTCCCGCCGGGACCAATATGATGGGAACCTTCGACGGGCTCGATTACTGGCGCGTCGCCGGGGTGTGCGATTATATTTCGGACGACTGCTATCCGCCGTGGGGGACGGAGCACGACCTCCGGATGCTGTTGGCCGATTTCGCGCTGCTCCACGACATGCACCGTTCCATGAAACAGGGGAAACCCTTCTTTATCATGGAGTCCTGCCCCGGCTCGACCAACTGGCAGCCGGTTCACCGGTTGAAGCGGCCGAACCAGCACCGGTTCGAAGAGCTGCTGGCCGTCGGCCACGGCGCGGACGGCACGCTTTACTTTCAGTGGCGCAAGAGCCGCGGGAACCTGGAGAAATTCCACGGCGCGGTCGTCGACCACCTCGGAACCGGCGCGGACCGGGTGTTCAAAGAGGTGTCGGAACTCGGCGCTCTTTACCGGAAATGCGGTGAAATCTGCGGCAGCTCCACGCCGGCGGAAGCGGCGGTAATTTGGGATTGGGAGAACCTCTGGGGATTCCTCGAGAGCTCCGGCCCCGGTTCGCCCGAGCAGAAAAAGTATCTTGATACGGTCAGGAAGCACTACCGTGCGTTGTGGACGAAGAGCGTGCCGATGGATGTGATCGAGAGTCTTTGCGACTTTTCGGCGTACAAGCTCTTGATCTGTCCGATGCTGATGATGCTGAAACCCGGCGTTGCCGATCGGTTGAAGAAATTCGTGGCCGGCGGTGGAACGTTGGTGACAACCTATCTCACTGGTTATGAAGATGAATCCGGGCGCTGCTGCCTCGGCGGCTGGCCGGGGGAGGGGTTGATGGAGCTCTTCGGAATCTGGAACGAGGAGATTGGCGGAATCGCGGATTTCGACCGTGTTGCGCTGGAATACGGCGGCAAACGATATGAAGCAATTGAATATGCCGAGCGGCTTCATCTGCGCGGGGCGAAGACGCTGGCGAGCTTTACGGAAGACGGTTTCTACCGCAACTGGCCGGCGGTGACGGCGAACGGCTTCGGCAAGGGGAGGGCATACTACATCGGGGCGCGTACCGGGGAGGAGTTCCTGGCGGAGTTTTACGATGATGTGTGCCGGGGAGCCGGAACGAAGTCGCTGCTGCCGCCGGGGAACGAAGGAATCCACGCGGCGCGGCGAAGCGGTGACAAGGGTGATTTCCTGTTCCTCTACAATTACTTGGAGGAAGAGAACGAGGCAAGCTTGCCCGGGGGGGATTACATCGACCTCGAAACGGGGGGCAAGATGAGTGATAAAGTGATATTGCCCTCCTACGGCACAAAAATTCTGAAGCGAAAGTAGGGCCGCGAAGCGGCCGGTCCAGCCCATCGGCTGGTCGTGGTCCAGCGGCGAAACCGCTGGCGGAGTTTGAGGCGGAGCCTCAAGCTATCTCGCGCGCCGGTGACGCTAAAAAAGGAAAATTTGCAAAAATTTTCCGCCACCAGGCGGGCGACGGTCTGCTTTGACCGCAGGTCAAACAGACCCCGACCCCTGTCAGGCTCCCACGATTTTTAAGTCTGCAATGAAGCGTGCCTTCGGCACATGAAGCATCGGAGATATGAAGCACCGCTGCGCGGTATGAAGCGAAGCCTTGCGGCTTCATTCCAATACCTCGCCTCTCCGGGGCGGGGGCGTTCATTTTTTTTGCCGATTTTCTTGAACGTAAATACTTGCACCGAAGAGTTTTCCACTTGCATTTTCCAAAGCAGCGAATTATCTTATCGTATACTATCTATTTTTCCATTACTTTACTCTGAACTGGGGGGCTGAAAATGGCGACGTATACGGTAACCAATCTGCTGGACGACGGAAGCATCGGTTCACTGCGTTACGCGGTAGCGCAAGTAAACGCCGGATTATACGACAGGATTGAATTCTCACCTGTATGGGACAACGCAACCATCACCCTGTCAAGCACTCTCTCGTTCACCCGCGCAGCAACCGTCGCCGGGAACATCACGCTGACCGGGCAAGGGATCACCACT
>JAVBSA010000306.1:0-6746 GCA_031556915.1 Victivallis sp. | reverse complement strand
CTGGCAGAGTACCGGAGTTTATTCGGCCGGAGAGGATTACGGCTCGGCGGTCAGCGGGGTCCTGCGTTGTCCGACCGTCGCCGATTCCGATATCTACTGGGGCGGCGGCATCGGGGTCGTGGAGGCCCCCCAGCCGACATCCGGTTACGGTTTCTTTTACGCTCTCCATCAGAAACTCAGCAGATACAAACGCGCCTCGCAGGTTCTGCTGGCGGGCGATACCGGGAGACTCCGGAGTACCGGTGAACTCCAGACCGGCCTGGGAATGCGCTGCCCGGCGGATTATAACTGGGATGATGAAACGGTCATCAAAGTATACCCGCGCCATATGAACGGCAAGGGAGGCAACGTCCTTTTCCACGACGGCCATGTGAAGCAGGTGGAATACACGGTGTTGAAAAACAACACGGACGATATTTTCGGTTTCAAATCCAAATAAAAACGCTGTTTTCAAAAGGGAATTGCTCATGCACAGCTTGCTTGTTGTTTGCCTCCTGTTCCTCGGGGCCGCCCTGTGGGCGGAATCCCCCTTCACCTGCGACGATGCGTTCTCCGCCGGGCGGGCCGATTGGCGCCAGGCCTGGCAATGCGGCTTCGATTGGGAGCTGCGCGATTCCGCTTTGCGCAACGAACAGGGGATCCACCCGTTCGCCTTGCTCAAAGCCTCTCCTTTCGGCCGCAATGTCCGGGTCGAAACCGCACTCACCGTAAACCGTGCGGCGGAGAAGGGGTGGAAAGTGGCCGGCGTCGTCATCTATTTCGACAAGAAGAACTTCTGGCGGCTGGCGCTGGTGGACTCCTGGGATTCCAAAGCGCGTTATGCCGAATTGTGGGAGATGCGCGACGGAGTATGGCAGGCCAACCGCGACCTGAAACCCCTGGAGGCGGGGGAACCGCCCGCCTTCCAGTGGGAGTACGGCCGGACCTACCGCCTGTCGCTGGAATTGAAGGCGGGTGAAATAAAGGGAATCGTCCGCGACGCCGGCGGCAAGACGGTCTGGCAGACGGGCTACCAACTGACGGAGAAGGCCCTCGGGCAGGGAATCCCGGCGTTGTACGACGGCAAGCTCTCCGTCGCATTCAACGACTTCAAGGCCACGGTGGAGGAACCGGCCGCCGGTCCGGTCCAGGAGAAAATTCCCCCCTATGTTCCCATTGTTCCGGCAAATGCCGCCGGGAAGAAAACCGGCTTTTTCCACACCGAAAAAATCGACGGCCGCTGGTGGGTGATCGATCCGGCGGGCCAGGAATTCTATATCGTCGCCACCGATTATGTGGACAATGAAAAATGGTTCAGCGAAGCGCTCGGCTACGTTCCCTACGGGCGCAACGTCGCCAAAAAATTTCCCTCCACCGAAGCCTGGGCGGACAGCGCGGTCGACCGGTTGAAGGAGTGGGGATTCAATTCCCTCGGCATCGGCTGTGCTCAAGCTGTTCATTACAAGGGGCTGCCGCACACCATCTTCCTCAACGTCGGCTGCGATTTCACCCGCCTGGGCGAACCCTACCGGATCACCTTCGCCAAACACGGCCAGGCTACGCCCTGTTCCTATTTCCCCAATATTTTTCACCCGCGCTTTGAAGAGTTCAGCCGCATGAAGGCCGAAAACATCTGCGGCGCCAACCGGGAAGATCCCTGGCTGCTGGGCTATTTCATCGACAACGAATTGGCCTGGTGGGGCGAACCCGAGCACCGCGACGCCATCGCGTTCGGCCTGTTCGAAGCCTGCATGGGGAAACCGGCCGACCATACGGCCAAGCAGGGCGTGATCGACTGGCTCCGCCGCCGGTATGTCACGGTTCAAAAACTCAATGCGGAGTGGGGAAGCGATCTCGCCTCCTTCGACCAGCTGCTTGAGCGGAAAACGTTGACCGGTTCCAAACACAAGGCTGTTGCGTCGGCCAAGACCGATTTCTGCCGCTTCGTGGCCGACCGATATTTTGCAATCACCACCGCGGCCATCCGCCGGGCCGATCCCAATCATATGATTCTCGGCTGCCGTTTCGCCGGGTTGTTCCCGCTCTCCTATCAGCCCGCCTGGGAGGCTTGCGGCCGCTATTGCGACATCGTCAGCGTCAATGTTTATGAGAATGTAAACCCGCTCACCGGCGAGGTTTACGCCGAAATCAAAGGCGACCGCCTGCCGCTCTCCCGGGAGTTCCGCAAGACCTCCGCCCAATCCGGCGGCAAGCCGCTGTGGGTGACGGAATGGTCCTACATGGCTTACGACAGCGGGCTGCCGAACGAACACGGCGCGGGCCAGCTGGTCGATACGCAAACGGAGAAGGCGTTTGCCTTCACCGCCTTCCAGAAGTTGCTCTTCGGCCTGCCCGACATGGTCGGTTCCAGCTACTTCCAATGGCACGACCAGCCCGCCGAGGGGATGGCCTCATGGTTCGCCGAAAACGGCAACTACGGCCTGGTGGACCAGCAGGACGAGGCCTGGGTGGAGCTCACCCGGGCCGCCGCCAAGGTCAACCGTAACGCGCTCGACATTCACCGGGAGCGGACCGCCGAACTGGCCGTCGCGGCGGAAAAGAACGGCCAGTTCCGGGTCGTCAACTCCGGCAAAGCCCCCGCCGATTGCCTTGCGCGGCTCCGGCTGGACGGCCGGGCGGAGGAAAAACGGTTCCCCCTGGCTCCGGGAGAATCCCGGAACATCGGTTTTTCCACGCCTCCCCAGGGGGGCGGCGGTCACTTCCTGCAGTGTGAAGTGGAGAATGCGGGCGAGGCCTTCGAGGTCAAACTGACCGACAACTCCGCTCATCAGGTGATCTTTATGCCGGACGGCAAGGTCCCGCCCGGCGCCGAACGCCTCGCGACCCTGGCGGTCTTCAACCCCGCCGGCCGGGTTTTGCCCTATGCGTATCTGACGCTGAAGCAATCCGAGTTGCCCTTCCGCTTGAATGCGCCGGAAAACCGGGAGAGGATCGCGGCGGTCGAATTCGATGCCGACGGGAAAGCGGTGTTCCTTCCCGTCCAGGTCGATTTCTTCGATAACGGCGCGGAATTTACCGTGAAAGTGCCGGAGTTACCTCCCCACGGCGTGCGTACTCTTATTCTGTGCCGTCGGAACCAACCCGAAAAGGCGGTCGGGAACGCCGCTTTCAAGCTCACCCGGACTCAGGAGGCCTTTGGTCTCGATTCCGGCCGGCTGAGTGTAAGCAGGCGGACCGGGTCCGAAAATCTGTTCGACCGGGTGGAGATCGACGGCAAGGAACTGGGCCGGCTCTTCCCGCTGATCCATGAAGAGCTGCCGCAGGAGATGTGGGTTGCGCCGGACAAACTGGATTCCCTCGAATCCGTTTCCGGCCCGCTCCGGCTGACGCTCGACGCCGTTATGACGCGCGACAACCACAGCGCCGAAGTCATGACCAAGGTCGACCGGGACGGCGCGCAGGAGAAATCCCGGCAGCTTCCCGCCCGGTATTCCCTCGGCGTGCGCCTCTCCTTCTATCCCGGGGAGAACTGGTTCACCGCGCGTATGCTGTGGGTGAAAAACACGGATTCCCGTCCTTGGAAGCTTCGCGCCTACTTCCACTTCGCGCCGTCGAACCTGGACGGATCGGCCGAAAACGACCGGCCGCTGCAGACCGGTTATTGGGAAGATAAAAAAGCGGGGCTGTGCTACGGCGTGGTCGATCCGTCCGCGACATTCACCCTCCTCTTCTTCAACGACAAAGCCGGCAAGCAGCATCCCGACGCCCGCCGCGCCGTCAACCGGGTGCTGAAGCCCGGCGAAACATGGCAGGTTCCGCAGCCCTGGCTCTACATCGTCGGCGTCAACATCCCCCGGGACGGCGAGTGGAAGCCCATTCAGACCGGCCTGATCGCCCGCGACGAGGTCGGGTTCAAAATCGACGGCGCCCGCCCCTGAGCATATATGAAACGACCGCCTTTCCGGTTTTTTCCCGGGAAGACGGTCCCGATGCTTCAGGCATTTCGTATATTACTGCCCGCTCCGGTGACGGGAGCGGAATTCGGACGGCGAAAAGCCGGAACGCTTGCGGAATTTCGCGCTGAAATGAAACAGCGAACAATACCCGAGCGTTTCGGCGATTTCTCCGATCGAGTAGTCGCTCTGCGTCAGCAGGAGACAGCCGCGCTGGAAGCGCAACGACTCGAAATACTGCCCCGGCGACATTCCGCACACCTGTTGAAACACGGCCCGGAACCGGGAGCCGGAGAGGTTGACCATCTTCGCCAGTTCGGCGACCGGCGGCATTGAATTCGCATTTTCGATCCGCTGCATCACCGGTTGGAAGCGGCGCAGTTTGCTGTCGAGATTTTCGCCCAGGTCGGATCGGAATTTGCCGAAGGAAAGCAGTTCCGCGCAGAAAGCCGCGCCGGTCAGCTGCTGGAGCACCGATTGCGAAAAATCGAGTTTGTGCGGCATTTTCACCAGTTGCGTCATCAGCTCGAGCAACCGGCCCGATTTCTCCGCCGGAATGCGGTTGGGCATATCGAAAAACTCGAACGTGTCGAAGCGGTCCAGCATCCGGAACCGGAAGTGGAACCACAAACTGTGCGGCGGAACGCCGGTGTCGAAGTCGCAGATCCGGTGCGTGACTCCCGCCGGGATGAAAATCAGGTCGCGCGTTTTGGTCCGGAACGGCTGGCCGTTTGCGATCTCCACCTGGTTGATATCGCCGGGGCAGTCGTTGATGCGCGTGCAACAGACATGAAACGGCATGGTCCGCCACCCCGTGTCGTGCGAAACCGGAACCAGCGTGAGGTTTCCGATCACAAATTCAAATGCGCAATTCATCGGCAGCGCTTCTTTGCCGGAAGCTTCGTCGCAAGGCAGGCAATATAGTTTATCAGTCATTTCACGTATGTTTTCAGTGAGATCGTTCATATTGATAAATCGATTGTTGATCTATAATAGATAGCAGGAACCGCAATTTTACAAACCCACGGCGGACCGAAGATAAAAAAAAGAGGAAATCATGCGTTACGGAATCGGAAAGCTGAAACACAGGATCCAACAGAAACAGCCGCTTTTTTTCGGATGTGTCATGGAGAGCCGCACCGGAGCGGCGGTCGAGGGCTACTGCGAAGCCGGACTCGACGCGCTGATGATCGACCGGGAACACTCCGCGCTCGACCGGACCGCGGTGTCGGAACTCATCCGGATTGCGCGGCTGCTCGATTTTCCCTGTATGGTCCGGGCGTCGCACAACACTTATGCGGAGATCTGCCCGCTCCTCGATCAGCTGCCGGACGGGATTTTCGTGCCGCGCATCCGGACCCGCGCCGATGTGGAAGAGCTGATGGCGATCGTTCAATACCCGCCCCGCGGCCAACGGGGATGCGGTGCGAGCACCTGTCCGGCGGGACAGTACGTCGGCTGGAAGGGCGGGGCCGCTGAAATGATCGAACGGATCGGCCGCGACACGGTGATCGGGATCCAGATCGAAACTTGCGAGGCGCTCGAAGAGCTGGATGATATTCTTTCCGTCCCCGGAATCGACGTCGCGGTCGTCGGGAACGACGATCTCAGCGTCGGCATGGGGATTCCCGGTGAATTCGACCATCCCCGTTACCTCGAGGCGGTCCGCCGCGTCATCGCAGCGTGCGGTCGGCACGGCGTCGCCCCCGGCATCGCGGGCGGCGCGCCGGAGTGGGTGCGTTTTTGGCTGCGGGAAGGAATGCGCTGCTTCTGGGTCTGCGACGACAACGGCCTGGTCTGGAACGGCGCGCGCCAGGTGGCGGAGTCGCTCCAAGCCATTCTCGATGAGGAGAATATCGCACGATGAAACTTGCGGAACGAATCAACGGTTCCCGGCCGGCGCCCGGAACAATCGAACTCTTCTATCTCGCCCAGGCGGGCGTCCTGCTGAAAACTCCGGCGGGAACTCTTCTGGCGATCGACCCTTATCTTTCCGACGCACTGGAGAAGCCCGGCGGCGGATACCGGCGGCTGGTTCCCTCGCCGCTCGCTCCGGCGGAGTTCGAGGCGGACTATCTCCTGGCGACCCACGCCCACGAGGACCATCTCGACCCGCTCCTGGCGCAAGCGGCGGCGAAACGGTTGCCGGAACTGCGTTTCATCGGCTCGCCGGGCTGCCGCGAAGCATACGCGGCGCTGGGAATTCCCACGGAACGGGTCGCCATCCTTGCGTGCGGTGAAACGGCCGCATTGGAAGAGATCCGGATTCGCGCCACCTATGCCGATCACGGGCCGCTCGCGCCCGACGCGGTCGGATTCCTGGTTGAGTGCGGCGGCGTAAGTATTTATACGACAGGTGATACCGCCGTCCGCCCGGAACCGATCCTGGAATCCCTCGCGGGGGTGAAGGTCGATTTGATGATTGTTCCGGTCAACCCCGCCTACGGCAATCCCGGTCCGGAAGGCTCCGCCGAACTGGCGGCGGCGGTCCGTCCCCGGGCGGCTCTGGCGGCCCATTACGGCATGTTCGCCGAACACGGCGGCGATCCGGAGGAGTTCCGCCGGGCTCTCCGCCGCCGGGCGCCCGAAGTGGAACCGCTCGTGCTTGCTCCCGGCGAATCCGTAACCGTTCCGGTCAATCAGGAGGAATTCCGATGAAAAAGATACTGCGCCTCAACGCCCGCACCTGCCCGCTTTCGGAAACGGAGAGGCGGATCCTGACCCGGGCGGGGGAACTGGTTGAAGCCGAACTGCTTGCCGATGCCGCCGCGCCCGGAGAGTTCAGCGCGGTGCAGATCGTCTCCGCCCGTCTCCGCGAGGCGGATATCGCGGCGCTGACTTCGTGCCGGATCA
>JAVBSA010000361.1:0-5459 GCA_031556915.1 Victivallis sp. | reverse complement strand
GTTTTTCCAGGAGGCCATCGCCTCCGGGCAACTCCGCCCCGGCGATGTGCTGCCTTCTTCACGCGAAATCGCCGCCAAGCTCGGAACCAGCTCGCCGAACGTTCACCAGGGATTAATTCCGCTGGTCAAGTCCGGCCTTCTGGAACGCGACCGCAAACGCGGAACCGTGGTGACCACCCCGGACCGCAAGCTCAATTGCGTCGCCATTTACATCTATCGCGAAAACCTCGACGATATGCCGCAATTCCAGCGGGTTCTGATCGACCGGATCACCGCGCAGCTTGCCGGGCGGAACATCACAGCGCGGCTGGTGCTCGACAACAATCTCTTATTCGGCTTTGAAATGATCGCCGGCTGGATCCGGGGCAATGAAATCCAGGGAATCATCTCGCCGCTCGGCGGGAAAGCCGCAGACAGGGTTTTGAAGAAATTCCAAAGCTTTCCGGTCCCGGTGATCCACGGCTCGATCGGCCTGGATATCGAGCGGTTCCTGAAGCTCTCCGTAACGGCGATCCGCGATTCCGGCTGCCGCCGCCCGGCGCTGATCTCGAGCCTGGAGAAATTTCACCGCACCCCGGAGGGCAACTGGCGCGAGAATGACTTCTTCCGGATTCTCCGCCGTGAAATCAAGGCGGCCGGCCTCGAATATCAGGAGAACCGGATCCGCGGCATCCACGATGAAAGCGAATACTTTCACGGCAACGAACAGATGACCGCGTTCGGATTTGGCGAATGCAACGAGCTGCTGACGTTGCCGGAAGAGGAGCGCCCGGATGCGCTGCTGGTCTTTCCCGACCAGCTGATTACCGGCGTCATGCTTTCCGTGATGAAAAATTCCGTTCCCGTGCCGGAACAACTGAAGCTGTTCGTCCACCGCAACTGGGAAATCGAAGTACCGCTGTTCCTGCCCGCCGCCATGATCGGTATCTCGATCGACCAGGCGGCCGCCGAAGTGATTGGAAATTTATTCGAAGCATATCAACATCGTCCGTTGAGCAAGAATACCTTGACTCCGACCATACGGAAAAACAGCTAGGGGATTTATGGAAACCATTCCGCAAACGCTGCCTCCGGCGCTGGCCCACCTGGCCGGCAAATCGGTCACGATCGTCGCCTTCGGCGATTCCAATACCGAGCAGAACCATTGGTCCGCCGGCGGGGGATGCTGCTGGGTGGGGTTGCTTGATATGGGGTTGTGCTGCATCCTCCGGGAGCGGGTGGTCATCAACTCCGGGCGGAGCGGCTCGTCGCTGATCGACGCGGCCGAACGGCTCGAACGCGATGTGCTGCGCTTCAACCCGGACGTGGTCATCATCGGCTTCACCGGCAACGACTGCATCAAATATCCGCCGGAGGAATTCGGGCGGCGGTTGCGCGAAATCATCCGGCGCATCCGGGAACGGTCCCCTGAATGCGTGCTCGTGCTGCGGACCGCCACCCCGGTGATCGACATGAACACCGGGCTCGAAGAGGAGCTGTACCGCTGCGGCGACAAAACCGTCGACAGCGCCACCCGCGGCGCGTTTGCTTCAGTGATCCGGGAGATTGCCGAAGAAGAAGCAACCCTGCTGGCCGACCACTACGCTTCCTGGAAAAAGTCGATGGAATCGAGCTGCCGCGGCGACATGGTCCTCCTGATGGGCAACCCGTTGCACCCGAACGCCATGGGGCACCGGCGGATTTACAGCGAAATCGCCCCGTTGTTCGGCGCGCTGCCGGAGCTGTTTTTCGAATTCCAGCGGATTCTCATCGATCAGGATGTCATAAAACGGTAACCGTCAGAAAGGATTCTTGAATTATGAAACCATGTTTCCGAAAATTTACGCTGATTGAATTGTTGGTTGTGATTGCGATCATCGCCATCCTCGCCGGAATGCTGTTGCCCGCCCTGAGCAAAGCCCGGGCCAAGTCGCACGCGGCGAGCTGCGTCGGGCGCATGAAACAGATGGGAACGGCGCTCGCGAGTTACTCCGACAGCTTCGACGGCTGGCTGCCGTATAAAGGCAGCAACTTCTATGAAGAATATCTGCTCGGCAAGTATCTGGGAGCGAGCCTCTCCACCGACGGGGCGTATCCTGCTGTGAATCCCAAGTTCTATCTCTGCCCGGGCGACAGCAAACCGATGGCGGAACGCACCGAGTACGAAGACAAAATCTTCACCAAAACCGGAGTGGGAGACAAAACCGATTGGCTGGGAATCTCTTATGGCGTCAACGAACATATCATGACATCCAGTAATCCTCCCTTTTTCCCACACTCTGCCGCATACAAACTCAGCCAGATCAGAAGCGCGTCGCTGGCGGAAGGAATCGCCGACGCTGAAAAGCGTGGAATCAACAAGAACGATAAGGTATCCTACCGTCATTCCGACCGTGCCAATATCCTGTTTCTCGACGGTCACGTGGAAAACCATACGAAACAGGAACTGCCGGTTTACAATGACAAAACCGCCGATGCCGCGGCGTTTTATCTGGGCGATCCCAAAGCCACCGGAAAAATGTAATTAACCCCTGGAATAAGGAACTTGACATGAAACAGAAACAGAATTTCTCCCTGGTGGAACTGGTGTTGGTGGCGGCGGTGCTTTTCGTCGGAATCGGCATGGTGATCTCCGCCGCAACCGAAGGCGCCGCCGAAAAGAACATCGCGTGCCGGGCCAACCTGAAAAAATTCGCCACGGCAATGACGCAATACGCCGAAGGAAACGGCGGCTACCTCCTGTTCCCGGGGCTCAACTGGAACGAAAAGAAAGGGCTCGGCAGCCAGCTGGGCGCCTATTTCTCCAATCAGGAAAATTCGAAGAACCCGGAACTGTTCACCTGCCCCGCCGACGAGCGCCCGATGGATGGTCTCCAGGAAGGCGGCTCCAAGTTCTGGATGCAGACCCCCGAAGGCAAGTGGACGCACTACAAGGTCTCTTATTCGGTCAATCTGGTCGTGACCGGCATGCCGAACAATCAATACATGAAACCGCACCAGATCAAGGCGATGGCCAATCCGGCGCAGTGCTTCCTCTTCTCCGACGCGCTGGTGCGCGACAATCCCGGCGACCTCAAGCGTTTCGCGTTCCGCCACGAGGAGAAAGCCAACGCGGCGTTCGCCGACGGCAGCATCCGGGATCTCGCCGAAGCGCAGACGCCCAAATGGCAGAGCAGTCAGCAGCAGGCCTTCTGGGTCGGCGGCGCCGAATAAACTAACCACGCACATGTATCTGCAAACCGCCGGAAAAGTCCGGCGGCCCAGGCGGATTGTGTCTTATCTATCACCAAAGGAACCCTATTATGTCTCTGAAACATCTCATCCTGACGGCGGCGGTATCAGCCGGAATCGCCGTCGGCGCCATGGCGGCGGAAGCCGACAAGGACTTCTCTCTCCCCGCGAAAACCTTCTTCAAACCCGATCATGATTTCAAGAACGGGCGCAAGGTATTCGCCTGGTATATGGTCTGTTACGGCCCCTACAACGGCGGCTGGGACAAGAAAACCCCGGTGGAGGAATACAAAAAGCAGATCCGCATGGCCCAATCGATGGGCATCGACGGCTTCGGCCTCGACGTCATGCGCCCCAATGACGAATACAAACAGGCCCTCGCCAAAATCTTCCAGGCCGCCAAAGAGCTCAACAGCGATTTCAAGCTCTTTTTCAAATTCGATTACGGCGACCGGATGCATGACGAACAGATCGCCGACATGGTCGCGCTGCTCGCGGAATACGGCAAAAGCGAGCATTACGAACAGTACGGCGGCAAACCGCTGGTCGGCTACTACGGCGTCGATATGGTCATCGGAAGCGATCCGGAAAAAAGCGCGAAGTGGTGGCAGGATAAAGTCGTCCCCGCCCTCGCCGACGCCAAACAGGATATCTTCTTCGTGCCGACCACCTTCATGCAGGCCCGCAAAGGCGCCACCCGGGAAGCGGTCGACGCTTCGCTGAAGCTCTGGGGCGACTCCGCCCAGGGCATGTCGATCTGGATGATCCAGACCTCTCCGTTCGGCGGCGGCCTCAAGCTGCTCGAAAAACAGGCTTTGGCGCAGCATAAGGCGAACAAGGCGTGGATGACCACCATCTCCTTCCATTATTGGTGGGCGGCGGGGCGCAGCGTGCCGGTGGACTGGATGTGGATGCCGGGCCGTGCGGAAAATCCGAACGCCGAAACCAACGGCGCCTATTACGAACACGGCGGCGGCAAAGGACTCGAGCTGCAGTGGCAGTCGATCATGGAAGTGCAGAAGCCGGAATGGGTTATGATCCTCACCTGGAACGACTGCAACGAGTCCTACATCGAACCGGTCGACGATTACCGGAATTACACCAACGGCACCCCCAAAGGCGCCCCGTTCGGCTGGTATAAGTCGATGGCCGGCCTCGACGAGCTCAACCGCTACTACATCCAGTGGTACAAAACCGGCGTGAAACCCGAAATCACCAATGACAGCTTGTTCTATTGCTACCGGACCAGCAGCCGGCACCTGAAACCGGAGATCGACCCGAGACCGCCGGTGCGAATCGGCAACGAACCGGTCGGCGACGACATCTATCTCACCACCGCGCTGACCGCCCCGGCCAAGCTGCAGGTCGTCTCCGGCGACAAGACGACCGAGTACGATGTTCCTGCCGGAATCGCCCAAACCGTCGTGCCGTTCCAGGTTGGCAAGCAGATTTTTTCTCTGCACCGCAACGGCAAACAACTCGCCGCAACCGAAGGAGAACCGGTCGTGGACAAGATTGAATTTTACAGCTACTGGCCGACCACCGGCTATGTCACTGCCAAATAAGAGAAACGATGAAAGATCTATCCAACACTTACTGCAATCCGCTGGCGATTCCGGAAATCCCGATCGGCCGCTGCGCTTACAATGCCGGATATCACGGCCCGTGGTGGCGTGAATTCGGCGATCCGTCGGTCATCCGGGTCAACGGGAAATACTATCTGTTCCCTTCCTGCGCGATGATCTGGGAGTCCAATGACCTCATCCATTGGACCAAGCACTCGATCAACCTCAACGACGTCGGCTGGGCGCCAACCGTCGCCGTGCGCGACGGCAGGCTGTTTTTAACCGCCTCTTGGGAAGGCAGTTCCATCTGGACGGCCACCGATCCGCTGGGAACGTGGGAGTGTCTCGGCAAAATCATCGACCACACCGGCAACCACCTCCCGTGGGCCGACCCGTGTCTGTTCACCGACGACGACGGCACCCTCTACTGCTACTATTCGCTCGGGGTCAACCGGGGAATCTGGGGGGTGCCGCTCAAGGAGGACGACCCCACCCGGTTCGCCGCGACGCCGACCCATCTCTGCGAATTCAACCCCGCAAACAAGTGGGAGTGTTTCGGGGAGTTCAAACAGAACCCCTATTTCTCGCATCTCGAAGGCGCGTCGATGACCAAATACAAGGGCAAGTACTATCTTCAGTACAGCGCCGCCGGGGCCGAATGGAAAAGCTATCCGGTCGGCTGCT